>SXZI01000050.1 GCA_005788035.1 Bacteroidota bacterium | reverse complement strand
TCTCCGCGTATAATCACTCTTGCCAAGCGATAACTGTCTGTTGAAACACCAACAACATGATTGCCACGGAATTGGAACAATACGCCGGTCATTGCAGGACGATACTCATCATCAGAAACCGCAAACATTGTTCTATTGGCAATTTTCATTGCATCTGCAGCGGAGAGATGAGCATTCTCGCCATCAGGAAATACTGGCTGCTGAGGATAATCCGCACTATCCATTCCTTTCATGGTGAATGTGCCGCCCTTGGTTGAGAATTTAATATCCAAATTGGAATTGATATCAACCAATACAGAGCCTTCTTGTCCAAGAGATCGCAAGAGATCATTGAGTTTTCTTGCCGGTATCAAAACTGTCCCTTGCGCCTCAACCATGCAAGCAGTACTTGTGGATATTGTCATTTCCTGATCGGATGCAATGAGCTCCAATCCAGTTTTGGTAGCAGTACAATATACATGCTCCAATACAGGTAAAGTGGAACGCGGTGGTATTGCAGGTAAAACGCGCTGCATCGCTTTTTGAAAATCACCGAGAGAGATTGAGAATTTCATGGGTATGCGGGTGATAGTGAAATTATGAAAAGAGTCTTATAGTTCACCGAAACCGGAACTGAAAAAGAGGGTGATATCCTCCATTGCTTGTTTTTCATCGGGGCCATCCACAGTGACTTCGAGTTTGCACCCAAGTTCAGCGGCCAAGGTCATGACGCCTATGATGCTTTTGGCATTAATTGAGAAACCATCTCTGTTAAGAAAGATCTCGGATTTATATTTTGCTGCAAGCTTTACAAGTGAAGCCGCAGGTCTTGTGTGCAAGCCTGCTCTGTTTTTGACTGTGACAGTTGATACTAACATACGATGTAGAGTAAAGTTTTGGCTGATACTGCCCCAAAGAAGGAGCCGGCCCATGCCGGAATTGATGACAAAATATACAAATTATCGTTTCGGGAATGCACGGAAATTTGTCAACAATTTGTCCACAATGTTACACAATGAATGCGCCTTGTCCAAGTTAGGAATTGAGTAAATTGTATTTTTGGACGGAAGGTTCCTTATTTATATGCTTCAAGGTCAATAGCCATGTCATTTTCAGAGGCCATCAAACGAACAATTGAAGATTCAATTGCAACAAAGCAAGCTCTTTTGTTGAAACAGTCAGAGGAAATCGAGAGGATAGGCATAGTACTTGCCACAAAGCTGAAGGATGGTGGAAAAATCATGTTCTGCGGAAATGGTGGCAGCGCAGCAGATAGCCAGCACCTTGCGGCAGAATTGGTGATTAGACTTCGTAGTTCCGTGAATAGGGCTGCTATTCCGGCCATGGCACTAACTGTTGACCCTTCTATCATGACTGCGGGCGGAAATGATTTGGGTTATGAACAAGTTTTTGCTCGTTGCGTCGAAGCATATGGTCGCCCGGGTGATGTTTTGATCGGGATTTCCACATCCGGAAATTCGGAAAATGTAAAACATGCATTGAACATGGCTCATTCAAAGGGTGTCCATCGCATTGGTTTGCTTGGAGGAAATGGCGGATTCTTGCTCGGCGAATGTGATGATGCCGTGATTGTTCCGAGTATCGTGACTGCGCGCATTCAGGAATCACATATCATGATTGGACATATCTGGTGCGAAATGATTGAGGAAATACTCTTCCCGGAATTATTTACTTGATGAAATTGCTTTTCCAATCCGAATACATTGTTTGAGGATGGATCTCTTCCTTTCTTGAATTATGATGTCAGGCTTGTTTTTACTTAATGAACTTGCTATTCTCCGTGCTATATTTCCCGCATAGTGTATCTCTCTGATTTGTCTCCTATTACTTAAATCGACCAAGAGCATATTGTCCCGCAATGTGCTATGATGAATATCTCTGTCCAATAATACAATGCTCTTCTTTCCCGGCAACAGCATTACCAATACGTCATTTCTTTCGATGATTGATATTGTGTTAGGTTGTTTTGATTCCTGCCAAAGCGTCAAGATATCATGAACCCCTAGTATGAAAACGTATGAAGCGAAACTTATCATGACGGCTTGCAGGAATGTTCGCGATTGTGCTGCGAAGAATATGCAAATCACAATACATGCCGCCATTGGAAATGCATGATGTTCTTGATATGCTATCCAGTTCCATGAAGATACCAAGTGATGTATATCCAACATCACAATGAGTACTTGATGAATTGCCAAACCGAATGTTGTTGCAAGCAATGTGCTGAATGTGGAGCATACGATGCAAGCCAATAGCCAGGATAGAGATAATGTGAATGCCGGAATCAACATGAGATTTGCAATCGGAGAAATAAGTGAAATCATATTGAAATACCATGCAGTGAGAGGAATTAACATGCAGGAGGCAGATAGGGACAATGATAGGGAACTTGACACATAGCTGTGTAACCAATTGACTTTGCCAAATATTCTTTTATTGAACTTCATAAAATGTTCATATAATAACATCAATCCCAGCATTCCCAATGCCGACATCTGGAAACCTATTGATCTGATTAATGGTGGCTCCAAGCATATCATAATGGAAAGTGTGAGAATCAATGCATGCATTTGAAAGATGTTTCGTTGATTTGCTCGAGCAATGGCTCCGAATGCAACCATCACACATGCTCTCGTTGCAGGTGGATCCCACTCAACGATGCATAGGAACATTGTCAAAGCCATGATCAATATTGTTGTTCTCCATGCGAATGAAGGAATCCACGCTAGGACTATTTGTAAAATGAGCGCGATGATGCCTGCATGAAAACCACTCACAGATAGGATGTGCGCTGTTCCAAGCAAAGCAAATGATTCTCTCATTTCTTTGGATAAACCGGATGTGTCACCCAATAATAACGATATGGATAATTCCTGCGTTTCGATGGGTACTGATGCTCTGATTGCATTCTTTATCCGTGTTCGCATATAGTGAATACATGCGTGATATGAATATTCACCATGATCCAATATCTTCATTGATTGTGCTTGTACAAACCATTGAATGTTTTGTGATTTTGCATATTCTTGTTCATTGAATTCTCCCTCAAGACTAGGTGCTCTAGGATGTGTTATCACCCCATTGCATTGTACAATCATTCCCGGAAATGGTTTGATTTTTTCACGTATGCGAACATGCATTCTACAATCTTCTATTCTTGGAATTTCAGGAGTGTCTGCATAGCCCTTTATGATGCAAACATGACTTGAATCATTCTTTGAATATGCCTCAATGATCCTGCCCTTGATCACGCCCTTCATTCGTACTGAAAGCGGGTGCTCCATAGAGGGATTGATAGTTTCAGCTTCTGAGAAAATCATCATCCCCAATAAGAATGATGATATTGTTTTGAAGGCCGTATGAATACAGCATGCGATAAGTGAAAGACAACAAGCAACCATCAACATGGATGCATCAAATTGTTCATTACATAAACTGTGGAACAGAATTCCAAATATGATGAACACGCTTATCCAGAGTGTTGGAGTTTTGGTTAGGACATGATGCAAGCAGATACCCTTTTGAGATTGCATGCAACATAAAAAAGCCGTCCTTATGAGACGGCTTTGAAAATCTTCCTGAAATCTACTGCATTATTCTTCTTCGAAACCTGCGACTTCATCTCCGACATCCTCGCAATCATACAAATGTTTCTGACCTGAAAAGCGACTCTTTCCTCCATCAGTTTTCTCGTCACTTTGCATTGCTTTTTGTTCCAGCGTTGCTCTGATTGCAGCATCACGTTTGCGAAGTTGTTCATCGACTTTTCTGTCAAAGTATTTACGTCCATCGACATAAGTTTGCTCCACTCTTGAAAAATTCGAAAGTGGATTTCCGTTCCATAATACGATGTCAGCATCTTTGCCAACTTCTATCGATCCAATGCGATCATCAACTTTAAGAAGTTTCGCAGGATTGATCGTGACAAATTTCATTGCTTCTTCTTCGGTGACAGGTCCGTATTTCACGGATTTCCCTGCTTCTTGATTCAATCTTCTTGCCATTTCTGCATCATCGGAATTAATGGCCACAGTTACACCTTGTTCATGCATGATTGAAGGATTTTCAGGTATTGCATCATATACTTCGAACTTATATGCCCACCAATCCGAGAAGCTGGAAGCACCTACACCATGGACCTGCATTTCTTTTGCAAGTTTGTACCCTTCAAGAATATGAGTGAAGGTATTGATTTTGAATCCAAATTCATCGGCAAGGCGAAGCAGCATGAGGATTTCACTTTGCACATAAGAATGACAATGAATTTGTCTTTTGCCGCGAATGATTTCAAGAAGTGTTTCAAGTTGAATGTCTTTTCTTGGTGGCAATGTTCCGGATGCTCCTGCTTCTTTCCATGCTTTTTCATATTCCAATGCAGCTCTGAATCCATCGCGCATGATTTCTTCAACGCCCATTCTTGTTTGAGGATATCTGGATGTAAAACGATCGCCCCAATTGGCCTGCTTCACATTTTCACCGAGAGCAAATTTGATTGTGCCGGGGAAATCCATTTTGAGTCCATTTGCATCATCACCCCAGCGCAATTTGATGAGTTGTAATTGACCGCCAATGGGATTCGCTGAACCATGCAATAGATGACTTGCGGTAACACCACCGGCAAGTTGACGATAGATATTGATATCATCGGGTTGCAAAACATCGCCGATGCGAACTTCAGCTGTGATTGCATGCGTACCCTCATTCACTCCTGCTTCGATTGCAATATGAGAGTGTTCATCAATGATGCCCGGTGCCAAATGTTTTCCGGACGCATCAATCACCGTATCAGCTTTTTGCTGTAAATCCTTTGCAATTGCAACGATTTTCCCGTCTGAAACAAAAACATCAACGCCTTTGAGGATACCTTCTTTTGCCGATGTCCAAACGGTTGCATTTTTAAACATCACGGATTTTTGAGCGGGCTTAGATTCTAATCCAAAGGGTCCGTCAGGGAATACAATTGGATATGTCGCAGACAACTTCATACGTTCTTTTTCTTGTTTGGGTTTTTCGATGAATGCACTATCACGAACGGCACTCCAAGAAATTTCTCTTCCCGTTGGAAGAAGTGCTGTTCCGCGAGCAGTCAATGAATCCATGAATCCATTGCATCGGATGGATCCTTCTGCGCCAAGTGAGTCTCCGGCAAAAGAGAAATACACTTGCTTTCCTGTTTGTTGCATTTTAACGGAAATGGAAAGAGAGTCCTTCATCAAATTTGCGCCGGGGCTTTCTGCTTTCCCATCGATCTTTAATTGCATTTTTGGTAGAGACTCAGCCGTGAATTTCCACTGTCCTCGAATGTCAAATTCAGGTTTTTGTTTGATCACCTGCTCTTCCCCAGCAACAAATACAGAAGTAATGGAACCATCATCGAAAATATTTCCGTCTGCAATCACCAAATTTGCGAATGTGCCCGGTTTGATTGTGCCAATCATATCATCAGCACCCCACAACTCAGCAGGTATTGTGGTTAGAGCGGCTAATGCAGTTTCTTCTTTCAAACCATAGCGAATTGCTTTGCGGATGTTCTTGAGGAAATCTGATTTGTCTTTGAGACCATTCAATGTAAATGCGAAGCGAATACCTGCGGACTCCAACATGGCAGGATTTGAAGGCGCGGCATCCCAGGATTTCAATTCCGCGAGTGACACGCCTGAAGCACTCCTCAATGATTGAACATTGGGCGCTCCGGGGAATGACAATGGAATGATCATCGGAGATTTAAGTGATGCGATTTGAGGAAGTCTGCGATACTCATAACCACTACCTTCGTAAATCAACTTGAGATCAAATTCCTTAGCAATAGCAGCTGCACGCAATACCGCATGTTCATTTCCTGTTTCAAAAACGATTGGAGTTTTGCGTGACATGATTCCTGCAATCGCTTCCAATGAGAAATTTGTTTCAGGAGCTGGGGCCTTGGGATTATTGCTAAATGTGTTTTGTGCATCAGCATACCATTGTCCATCAAGAAAAGCTTGTCTGATCAATGCAATGCTACCCATCAATGCGGATGGATATGCATTTCTGGAATTACCTTTTCTGAATGACATCCATTGAGCAATATCCGGTTTGAGAATAACTTCCGTGGCAGAACCGGCTTTTGCAAATACCAAGGCAGATGTACCGCGCATGATGCCATCCATGGAATTGACATGTGCTATGCAAAAACCCTGCTTATACAGTTCTGCGGCTGACTTTTCATCGATTCCAAGTGAATTGGCAATGTTGAATTCCGGTTTGATAGCTTCATTCCAATATCGTGCGCCTCTATTCAATGATGCAGGTTTTTCAATTTCATCTTCTCCCTCGGGGGTGAATCCTCTTTTTTGTGATCCACCGGGAACACCAACCGAAGAATATGATTCAATGAATCCAGCATAAACATAGGCTCCATTCAATGAGCGGACTGTTGCGCCCACAGGTATTGCGATTTGCGCACCTGCAGCTTCTATCCTGTCATTACGAATGATGATTGTGGCATTGCGGATGATTCTTCCGGGCTCGGGAATCAATGTGCATTGCGTGAGTGCAAGATATCGTAGGGGTTTGTCACGCAAGCCATCAATGACTTTGCTTTGAACTAAAGGTTGTGTATGTATTATGCCTTGCATCATAAGGAGCAAGAAGCAATAAGCAAGAAAGATTCGAGTACATGTTTGAGCTTTGCCGGACATAATAGTGTATCCTGTTTCTGATTGACCAATGGGGATGGCCAAAATACTAAAAATGATTGATGCCATACAGGGAATTCATCAGGGGAAAACAAAAAAACCCGCTCTTCTATGAAGTGCGGGCCTTAGCGGGACCGACGAGGCTCGAACTCGCGACCTCTGCCTTGACCGGGCAGCGCTCTAACCAGCTGAGCTACGAGCCCGTTGCAAACACGAGCAGCAAAAATATGGGCATTTTTCCGAATAATCTAACTGTTTTTTCAGTTAGATAGAGGTAATACAGGGGTTGGTGAATAGAGAATGGCTATGTTCAAGCTATTCACTGCTGTTTTTTTGGTAATTTTGTCATGCATTTGTGGATTCATTGAACTATAATTCGTTCATAATCAAATGCTTGTGATGTTCCACATGAGATATTGAATGATGTATCTTGAACTTTCTTTGCTCATCTTTTGCTTTGTCCTTATGGCAATCAATGCATTGTCAAGGTCTGCATTGACGGAATTGACGCCTCAATTCCTTGATGCTTTTGAAGCAATCAAGCCGGAAAGAGCAGGATTTCTCATACGATTACGCTCAACGAATGCAGCACATGCTCGCATTTCCTTGCTCATCATGGATGCCCTTATCCTACTATTGTTAGGAGCATTTACTCTTCTTTGGACAGCATCCGGACTAGAAAAGCCGCTTGCAGAAATACCCACATTATTGATTTCTCTGATTTTGGTGATAGTCATCAAAACACTTGCTTCAGCAATAGGTGAGCGCTATGCAGAGCGTTTAACCTCAACGACTTTTGTCTATCTCCGAATTTTGTCATTTGTTTTTTACCCCTTGAGTCTCATTCTGGTAAGGCTTGGCACATTTTTGAATCCACCAATGACGGAGTCTGAACAAAGAGAGGAATTCGATGCCTTGGTCGATACTGCCAGAGAAGAGGGAACACTGGATGATGGAGAATATCGCATTTTCAAAAGCATCATGAATTTCAGTGAGATTCGTGTTGCAGATATCATGACGCCAAGGTCTGTGGTATTCAGCGTGCAGTCAAAGAAAACGGTCGCCGAAGTTGCACTCATGCCCGAATTACAAATGTATTCTAGATTTCCTGTCTGGGAGGGTGATTCGATCGACGGCGTCATTGGCTATGCACTCACAAAGGATGTATTGAGGGCAGCTTTGGATGGAAGAAGAAATCGAACGATGGACAGACTTGTTCGGCAAGCGAACTTCATACCTGATAATGCAACATTGGAAAAGGCATTGGAGCAATTTCTTCAAGGAAGACAACACATGTTTGTCGTGGTTGATGAGTATGGTGGAATTGAAGGACTCGTAACGATGGAAGACGTTCTTGAAACTATGCTGGGTACGGAAATTGTTGATGAAGCGGATAGAATTATAGATTTGAGAGAATTGGCAAAATCCAGAAGAGACAAAAGGGTGGCGGAATATCAAGAACGTGATATTCTCAATAAACAAGACCTTGATGATGAAGACATAATCTCGGATGATGAATAATGCAACAAAAATTCATATCAATGCTATTGCTTCTCATGTTCATTGGTACTATGAGCGGTTCGCCTTTGCTTGTGCATTATTGCTGCGGTGAAATTGAATCTGTATCGCTTACACTCGGCCATCAAGATGCATGTTGCGAGAAAGACTATTCCCAAGTAGCCATAGACATTCCTGCATGCTGTGAAGATGATCTTATTGAAACCGCATTGAATGTGGAGGGAATTCCTCTTACGATTTCCATTCATCTGATAGCGCCAATGATAGGGATGCTGCAGCATCTTGATTGTGATATGCAATCAATAAATCATGCCTCAATCCAACGTGCTTCCTGTTTGACATTCCCTTCAACTTCCTCGCGATTTCACGACCGAGCGGATCTTTGCATATATCGAATTTAGAATGCTGTTGTTATTTCAGATAATTCACAGTATTCATTCATCAATTTGAGACAAATATGTTCAGATGCATCACATTTATGATGCTCTCATTGTTGTG
>SXZI01000049.1 GCA_005788035.1 Bacteroidota bacterium | reverse complement strand
TGATTATTCCCTGCTCGCAAAATCTTATTGACCAAATCCCCATTATTCGTCAAGAATATCAATCCTTGAGAATCTTTATCCAGCCGTCCAATAGGAAAGATTCTCTTGCTATGATTCACAAAGCGAATGATATTGTTTGGTACATCTTCAGTTGTGGATTCAATTCCTACAGGTTTATTCAATGCGATGAAGATGATATCTTCCCCCTTTCTCGGTTCGAGTGCAATACCATTCACGACAACTCTATCACCCACATGCACTTGGTCCCCAATCATCGCTTTTTTCTTATTGATGAATACTCTCCCACGCTCAATATGTTCATCGGCTTCGCGCCGTGAGCACATTCCGCTTTCGCTGATGAATTTGTTTAGTCTAATGGAATTGGATTTCATGAATGAGAATTAGTATAAAGAGTTATGCAATCTACTGTATTTGTCCAATATCAAAGGAGGAGCATGCTGTAAACAATAAATGATGTGACTATGATTGAAGGTAAGATGCTAAGTAGGATTACATTGTTTTTGCATAGAGGAGACAATCTCTCTTGGATCCATCTTTGTGAACCAAGGCTTTCTTTAATATTCCCTCTTTACTATAACCGCTTTTTGTTGCCACCCTTTCACTGGCAATATTCTCGGGTAGCATAAGTAATTCAATGCGTGTCATTTTTGTGCATTGCAAAATTTTGCTCATCATTAGATTTACTTGATATCTTCTTGACCACTTGTTGATTGCAAGCAAGGCAACAGATAATAATTGGTAGTAAGGGCAAAACTAATTTCATGCGGTAGTTAAATAGAAAGGTTAATGGTATGGGAATAATCCAGCAGAACAATTGCGATTCTACCAACTATTTCACTCGTAATATATTAATAGTTGTGCCAACCCCAACAAAAAAACCGATAACTACATTGTGTAATTACCGGTTGAATGAACCTGTTTGAACAGGGTTGCGGAGGAAGAGGTTGGAACAATTGAACTTACACACATCCATCATCATCACATCCAATCATCATCTCAGGGATTTCCTCTACCTTCAATCAATCCGATAGTAAGTGGATTTCATACTATCATCCCACCATAGTCACATTACCATTAATTCATTCTCTCCGTATCCTTCTCATCTTCTTCAGAAAGTTCGATGAGACATCAAGTCTTCCTCATTCATCGAGTACAGATTCTCCAAGATTGTGTAGTAACACAATTTCTTATGTCTTGTGTTATATAAAAGAAGATGCCACATTACAATATCATTCTTTATACTTGATAATATCTCCTTCTAATGTAAATGTTCTCACTCCGCATAATATTCCGCTTGCTGTTAATGGAACTAATGCTATTGTGGCCAAGACTGAGGCATATCCCTCACCACCACCAGCACTAGATCCAAATGCACCAAATGGAAGATCTAATGCTATAAAAAATGCAGATAATGAAAGCGTACTAATTAATGAATTCAAAAGAAATGGTGTTTCTGATTCCCCATAGAGATTTATTACTCCATCACCATCGTGTAATGCTACTTGTTCAGCCATATATCCAGTCACATCAGGAGTAGTAAGAGGTATATTGTAAAATAGGCCATAGACAATTGAAAACTCTTTTTTGAAATGATGTACTACAGTAAACTTCTTATCTGAAGTATTGGCATGATACCGGTTAAGTTGTCTAAGACTCGAAGGAATCGGAGTCATACACCCCATTACAAAAACAGTATGAATTCCTAATAAGAATAGTAATAGATGTTTCATGATGCAATCCAAATATTATCTATACATGACATTTGAATGCTAATATAAACAGCAATGATTGGACAATTATGTTTACTAAATATTTACATTGTAAAAAAAAAGGCACCTTTTGGTTAGTAAATGAATTATACCTAGTGTAATATCCTCCAACACCAACAAAAAAACCGATAACTACATTGTGTAATTATCGGTTGAATGAACCTGTTTGAACAGGGTTGCGGAGGAAGAGGGACTCGAACCCCCACAGGCGGAAGCCCGGCAGTTTTCAAGACTGCTGCAATACCATTATGCGATTCCTCCGATATTGCCTTGGCTCGATTGTTATGGAAGGCAAAACTCGGACATTTTTCGCATTTTTGCAACACATATTTGCCCCATTTTTCAGACTCAATTATGCTTCTACGCAGTTTATGCATATTCATGCTTGTTTTTTTAATTGGAACAAACTGTGTTTTGGCTCAAAACAAACAGTCTTCAAAAGTGCCAAAAGCAATATTTGTACTTTCTTTTGATCAAATGAGGGGAGATTTTACTGAGAGATTTTCGCATAATTGGGGATCCAAAGGGTTCAATCGAATCATGAAGGAAGGCAGTTCATCGCCTTTGTGTTATTTCAATCATATTTCAAATATGACTTGTCCCGGTCATGCCATTATCTTGACAGGGACTTATCCATCTTTGAATGGCATTGTTTCAAATGATTTTTTCGATACGAAGTTATGGTGTACTTGCTATTGCACGGAAGACAAAAAACACCCAGTAAATGGAAATTCAAATATTGGACGTTCACCCAATCTCCTGAAGCAATCAACACTTGGCGACCTTTTGCAAAAACAACAACCCAAAAGTAAAGGTCTATCTTTTGCAATAAAAGACAGAGCTGCAATTTTGATGGCAGGGAAAAGTAAAGCAAATGCTGTTTTGTGGTTTGATTGGAAATCACGGGTTTTCGCGACTTCGTCATATTATACCCAACCAACTTGGATAGATGATTTAAACAAAAGTGTTCCATATTCCGCTTATGCAGGTAAAAAGTGGAATGCAATTCTTGCTGATTCTGAAACAGCTGTCGATTCAATGGATGTAGAGGGCAATTTTCCTGGTGGGGATTTTATGTTCCCACATGATCTTGGATTTCCTGGTCAAGAACAATACACCGAAGCTTTGATGACTTCCCCCTATTCCATTTCATATCTGTTCGATGCCGTAAAATTTGCAATCAATCGAGAATC
>SXZI01000048.1 GCA_005788035.1 Bacteroidota bacterium | reverse complement strand
AGGTAGCCGCCTTTTGTATTGGCGAATGCGGTGAGTTCTTTTGCCATTTTTTCAGGAGCAGTGCATTTCCTTTTGAATTCCACCGTTGTGGATTCACCGGCGCTAATCATGTCTTGAACTTGTGAGCGACGCATGGCAATGTGCGAAAAAGTGATGACAGAAATTCTGTCAATTATGAGATTCGAATGGCTTTTGTCAATGCAATGGAAATGCCTTCAACGAAATTATCCATAGCATAATCATCTGCAAAACCTGGTTTTTGCTTGGGAAGTTTCCCGGATTTCCATGATGCATGCATTGATCGTATGAATGAACCCACCGATGCATTACCGGAATCATGCAATAATAAACCTGCACCACTTTCTTGTATAAGTCTTGACAATGCAGAGTGCTCAGGAGCCATGATTGCAATTGGTTTTTGCATGGCAATATATTCATATATTTTTCGGGGAATCTGATACATGCTTCCAGTATCAGCAAATAAAATGTCGGCCTTGCTCATTGCTTCAAATAATGCACGATGTGCGATATATCCAGGCTGATGCACTGAATCACGAATGCCGAGTTTATCAATCAATGTTGTAAGGGCTCCATCCACTATTCCGGGCAAAGATATGATGATGTCTTTCTGCAATTCCGGTGAAGTTCTAATGACTTCAGCAAATCCTTGTAAAAATGCCGGTAATTGACCGGACAAATCTGCTTTCCCTGTGTGCATGATCACAAGCTTTGCTGTAACATGCGATGATTGATTGATACCCACCAAATCATCACGATCATATCCTGCAGGAATGATCATCACATCTTCATGCTCCAAGAATCGATAATCTTTTATCATTTGCTCTTTTGCAATCCGTGAAGGAACAAAGATACGGGCTGCACGATTGAGTAAATGATGCTCCAATTTCATATGAGCTGAAGAACGAAGTTTTTGTGGTTGATCAATAGTGATGCCTTTTGTCCAGCCATCTTGATAATCAAGAATGAATGGGATCTGATGACGTTCCGCGATCGTGTCCGCTATGACAAAATTGCTGAGTGGTGGGGAAACAGAAAGAATAACGCTTACATCATACTCATTCATGATACCATCAGCAGCAGCTATTGCCATGCGTTTCCATCTGATTGCTGAATCAGGAAAATAGACTTGCCCCAGCATGGGCCTCATAATCGTTCTCTCGAACCATCCGGGAGAAGAAGAATCTTGTTTTGGGGGTGTTTTTGAAGGCGTGCTGTAAATGTGAACGCCGGCATCGATCAATTCCTGTAATAAAGTTTCATCATATGTGAGATACACTTTTGGTGTAGCAGACAAAACCACAACATTCCATCCATTCTTGGAAAGTGCCTTTGCCATTTTGGATGTGCGGACAACTCCGCTTAATCCCATTGGTGGAAAAGAATATGATATGATGAGAACGGTTTTCTTCATGACAAATCTGAATATTCATCGTTATTGCACATGTCCGAATGACAATGTACGAATATGCCTGCCCGAACGTAACACTGCAAGATACATGCCCGAAGGAAGATCCCGAGGTAATGCTATTTCATGATTACCGGATGATATGACGCCATCCACCAAATGACCAATCAGCGAGCCATCCACGCTAAAAAGATCAAGAATCGTTCTATCTTGGCTGACAATGTCCATACTAAGTACATGGTGCTTCTTGGCTAGTGCAATTTGCCCACTTACTTTTATCAATCGATTGGGTAAATCGCAAATATCAGTCAATGTGAATGTTGGTGTATTCACTGTCAAAATGCAAGTACCTGTTGTACGTTTAGTGAATGCAAGATTACTCATGGTTAAAGGCGTATTCATTGCATCGCCAAGCAATGCCATGCATTCAATGTCTAGAAAGTCGCCCGAAAGAATTCGTGCATTTGTATCATTTGCGGTTGTGGTGATTGTAAGAATGCCTGGTGTACTTTCAGACATTGATCCGGTGATTCCTTGCTGCTTCATACGCATTGTTTTGGGAAGAAGCAATGTATGATTATAGGCGATATTCATCGACAGTGATGCAATATTCATGTCTTTGATTGTGGTGGATGCAATCTTGATTGGAAAATTCACTGTTTCACCGGGAGCTGCAATTCTACTTTCTCCGATAATATCGAATGATCCATTCACATCCTTGGGTTTTGGTTGATTGCCAATTCCGGTAATAGGTATATTTATTTGTTTAGAACAATCTCCACCATCAATAAGTAAGGCAACCATGATTGAATCCATGCTATTTGAATTTGGTGCATAGGATACTGTGATTGTAGCTGTTTCACCGGGAGCAATAGTATCGGATGGTTGTTTTGTGGACACATAACTAAACGGTGAAGCAAAGCCCAATATGGAAGTGATGCGAATATTTTCCTTACCTGTATTAACCAAAATGATAATCCTTTTTTCAATGATCCCACTATCGGTTTTTGGGAAAGCAATAGAAGTTTGTGTTAAGTCATAGGTAGTTGAAGAAAGAGTTCCGGTAAGATCAATGGTTTTGGTGATTGCACATGGTTCGAAAGTGACGGTGAGTTTCCCGGAAAATGTTCCTTCTTGATTGGGAGTGAACATTACTAAGAAATCTTTGCTTCCACCTGATAATTTATCTCCTTTGACAATGCTCGTGGTGAATGGTCCATCGATTTGAATATCGGAGATTGTTGCCTCGCCCAAGATACCAAGTGCGCTTGCCGTAATCATTATACTGTCTTTCAACATGGTTTGTGCATCACAACGAATCAGCTTCTTGAATTGATGTGTAGGTTTCGATAATGAATATGAAGCTGATTCTTTGCTCGTTCTAATTACATAATCTTTTTTGATTCCGCATTCATTGGTAACAAATGAAATGAATCCTTTATACTGACCATCTGTTGGTGGTTCAATGCGCACGCTCACCATGATTGTTTCACCCGCTTTGATGATAATAGGCAATGGAGTGAGAATTGTCAGGCCTGCAGTTGGCTGTGCATTTATAGTAATATCAGTTTTGCCTGAATTGGTGATCGGGAAGAGAGAGTCTTTTGAATTCGTACATCCTAGTAAAGGAGAAACATTCAATTCAGTTGCAGGAATGTCAAATGCAGGAACTCGTACTTCACCGATGAGTGAAAATCGCAATGTATCGATGCATGTTCCGGCAGTATATGGAAGCAACATTGTTTCCGTATAGATATTTTCTAAAGTGGATGGAGTATATCGAAGAGAAATCGTAGCATTGGT
>SXZI01000047.1 GCA_005788035.1 Bacteroidota bacterium | reverse complement strand
TCGGAAGACAACTATAATGGAACATGGTGAATCATTGCTTGCATTGACAATAAGTGCTGGTGATGATATCGTGAACATGTCAACTGAAGACATTGCGCAAGCATGCGCGAAAGAAGTTAGAATGTGTTTCCCTGAAATGATCGATGCGCGATTACTACATTGGAAAGTGATAAAAGAGAGAATGGCAACTGTGTTGATTGATCCCGAAACGGAAGAATGTCGACCTGATAAATCTACTCCGGTGAAAGGTCTTTACCTGGCGGGCGATTGGACACGTACCGGTTTGCCTGCTACGCTGGAAGGTGCCGCATATAGTGGTGGCATAGCTGCATCTCTCATCTAACCGCCATAAGCTCCGAAAGATCTGATTCCCATGTTCCATATCAATCTTGTCATACCCCACATTAACACACACCAAATGATGCATAAACCTAGATGGTGTAATGCATGATCCATAGTTAATTGTCCAACCGAAAATGCCGCAGGCACATATCCGAAATATTGAAAAGGCAAAAGTGTTGAAATTGATTGCAGCCAAGAGGGCAACACATCAATCGGAACTAGCGAGCCGGAAAGAAACCACATGCTAATATCGAATATAACATGGAATGTCCATGTTTCTTCAAACCAAAATGCCAGATATGAGATAGACATCGATATGAAAAACTTGATTGTCATAGCCATGATGACGAGCAATACGGATAATGCACAACCTTCAAGTGAAATAGAAGATGAAGTAACCAATGGGATGAAAGGAATGAGTATGCAAGTGGAAAAGATAACGCCTATCCGATCTGATGCAGCAAGGGCACCGGAAAATCCAAGATGAGAAATTGGCTTTAGCAGGTATTTATTGAGGTCCCCCTTTCTGATTTCTTCCGAAACATTTTTTTCAATACGACCGGAACGAATAATCACTCCATACAGTGCTGCAAAGATCGCATATAAAAACATTAAGTCGGGTGAATATGAACCAATGTTTTGCTGCGCTCTTCCGGAGAATACGGAATTCCATAAGAAGTATTGAACGATGATGAGAATCACCAAAGACAAAAAACTATTGCTGAAATAATCCATGCGATATTCAAGCAATGAGGATAGACCACTTCGAAAGGTTGCAAGATAAGTGCGCATCACAAAGCCCGAGTTCGCCCACCATCCACAAGCAAGGTAATGCCTGTTATATACGAAGCTTGTTCAGATGCAAGAAACACTGCGGCTGAAGCAATCTCTTCCGGTTCCCCTAAACGCTTCATTGGCACTTCTTGAGCCATGGCGTCGGCAATAGCTTCCATTGATTGTTGTTGATCAAGTGCTTTCTTTTCGATCAATGCTGATAATCTTCCTGTTTTTGTTGCACCTGGAAGGACGCTATTTACGGTAATACCAAACTGTGCGACTTCATTGGATAATGTTTTTGACCAAGCAGCTGTTGCACTACGAATGGTATTTGAAACGCCAAGACCATCCAGAGGTTGTCTAACAGATGTTGAAATGATGGAAATTATTCTGCCAAATCCCCGTTGTTTCATGATAGGAATGCAATGCTGAGCAATGATGTGAGACGACATGAGTAATCTGTCAAATGCCACATGAAATTCATCGATTGATGAATACTCAATAGACCCTGATGGAGGTCCGCCGGAATTATTGATGACTATGTCTATTTCACTAACTTCAAGATTTTGCAATGCAGACCTAACATCTTCCGGATGAGAGAAATCAGCAATTAGCATACGATGTTGTTGACCTTCTGATGAGGGAAGTGAATCAATCACAGCGCGCAATCTTTCTTGATTCCTTGCGAAACCAATGATGGAACAGCCGGCATTGGCCAGCATGGTGGCTATGGCCAAACCTATGCCTTGCGTACAACCACAAACGAGAGCAGTTTTATTATCGAAACGAATATTCATGAATTTGTCCTGTCATTTTGCAAGTACAATGAATTGCGTTCTTCTATTGAGGGCACGATTTCGTTCGGTATCATTCGGTGCAACCGGCTGCGACATACCGAATCCTCTTCCTCTTAATCGTTTTTCTTCAATTCCTCTCTTAATCAATTCTTGCATCACCGATTTGGATCGAGCATCTGAAAGTTTGAGATTGAATTCTTCTCCACCGATATTATCAGTATGTCCCTGAATCTCTAATCTCAATTTTGGATAGCGTTCCATGAGTTCGGCAAGTTCATCAATACGAATCATTGATTCCTGGCGAACAATCGAAGAATTGAAATCGAAGTGTATGGGATATTTGAAGCCATCGGCAACATCGAATCCAGGTCCGAGTGGTGCGGTGTCATATTCGCCTTCGCAATGAACTGAATCCGAAGAGAAATCAAGGCCCATGAATACTTTGTGTATTCCATAATACTCAGGGGCTTTATACGTGACTTTATAAAAATTCCGGAGACTTCTGTAAATATCGAGGAAGACAGCAATCAACTCTTCTTTTGTTTTTGCTCGATAATATTTACCGCCGGTATATTGTGCAATCTGTCGCATGATTTCATCATTGGGATAACCAAAACCAACCGTGAAGATATTGACACCTTTCGTCTTTGCGGTGTCGAGAATCATTTTTAATCGTGCTTGCGAATAATTGTCTTCGCCATCTGAAAAGACAACGATCACTTTAGGAACTGTGTCAGGAATTTCGGAGGTGAATACCTCCATTGATTTCATGATCGCATCATATAAGCCGGAATAATACCCTTGTCCTTCAAGAAAAGTCGATTTGAATTTATTGACAATTATTTCTTTATCCTTCCACATCGGAACTTTTACAGTATAATCCTTCGAAAAGGCAGAAATCCCTATTCTGTCTTGTGGCTGTTTCATGTTTACGAATAATTCGGTACCCATAGAAATGGCATCCATTACTCCGGACATAGAACCACTGAAATCAACGCTCAGCATGATTGCATAGGGTATGGAGTCTGCATCTCCATACTCGCGGACTTTGAAATCATCAATCGTTACCGTTGAGCGCCCCAGTTTTTCTTTGAGGAGATACCAATACTTTTGATCAGAGCGATAGGGTGGTGCTATATGAGTGATATAGTGTCCTGTTGTATCATAAACTTTGGCGAATAATCGAATCTGTTCCGGATATGAATTGGTTTCGATTCTGGTTATTTCCATCTGAATTTCGGCAGGTTTTGCGCTGTCAATATGCTTTGTTGATGTGAGTAGGAATTGACGCTTCATCGAATCAGTGACATCGTTTTGTAATTCGAGTGAAGAAAGCATTGCTGCTCTTCGAGATGTTCCGCAAGACGAGAGAAGCATCATGCCATAAAGCAATAGCAATAGAAAGGAAAAGGCAGATTGTTGTTTCAACACTGCCTTTTTTTTATGTGTATGTGAAGTTGAATCCTTCATGCATTATTCAGATTTTGGTGGTTGCCATGAACCTCGTGACCACTTTACCAATTCGATATTTGCATTTCCAACATATAATTTCATTTTTGCTCGTATAGGAATCCGCGCATCATCATCGGAAAACCATCCTTCAAATTTTCCGGATAGACCATAAATACCTGTCCAATTTGCTGTACCGCTAAGGTACACTGTTTTTATTGGATATTTCGCAGCATCGATTTCAACAATTTCTTCTTTGCCAACAAAATTGATCGAAGTGGAAACCGTATCATCCATGATGATTGTGGGTACTTTGATTGTCTTTTTGGATTTCAGCATTTGCCGAGCAAGAAAGAACAAACTACTTCCATCATTCCATTTCTTTGGGGTTTTCAGAATTCGTTTATTGCTCAACTTATTGGCTTTGTATTTTTCCATTGTGACTGTTTGACCCGGATAATCAAACAGATATTTATCATAACTCCATGAACCATCCGACTCTTTTGTACTTGCTGCAAAATTGTGAGAGAATTGAACCGATGGATCAATCCAGCTTTCATAAATGGAGTGCAAATCAACAAATGGTATGCCTTTGCGTGAGTCGATATAGACTTTTGTATGATGGACTGTTTTGCCATTGAAATTTTCATTTTTCAATGTTGTCACTTTGATGGTACCAAGAGATATGCCCATATAAGACACATCATAAGTCAATTCTTCGCCAGGCGCCATTACTTGAGCTTGCATGGAAAGAGTTGAGAAGATTCCGAATAAGAGAACGAAAAAAAATCTATTAAATGCGTTCATTGAATTATTATTCCTGATTTATTTAAGTTTCGCGATTTTGCTCGCTTCGGGAAAAAGCGTAATGGCTTTCTTTATCTGCTTATCATCTTCATATGCAATTGGATAAAATCCAGCATTTCCGAATATTGAACGTGCAATTGTTGCTTTGATCATGCTTTTAAGATATTCTTTATCTGTTGCATAGTTGGTGTCATTCCATTGAATTTCTCTTGAATCAGATAATGCTCTGAAATCTTTGAGCAGATCATCGGTGATATCAAAGTTCTTTCTGAATCCATTGAAATTGTCTTTGAAAGAGTTTCTGATTGATGCTCCTGAACCGCGTAGATAAGAATCGGTGAATTCCCAGAATATATTTTTGCGTCGAATCGATACACTTAAAGGAGTGATCGTATCTGGTTTTACAACATAATCCGGCGTAATGCCCCCACCACCAAAGACTGTTCTTCCACTCATTGTTTTGAAAATGGGTCGGGTAGAATCAGATTTCTTCTTTGAATCTTGTGAGTGCTCGATGTTTTCACCTTCTTCAACTTCTTCTCGACCTTCGCCACGATAGTATTTATCTTTGTCGCCATATGGTCTTTGAATCAAACGACCCGAGGGTGTATAGTATCTTGAGATGGTAAGTCTATAGGCTGATCCGTCAGGTAGAGGATATTGTTGTTGAACAAGACCCTTTCCGAACGACACATCTCCAACGATCAATCCGCGATCAAGGTCTTGAACTGCTCCTGAAACAATTTCACTTGCTGAAGCGGAGCCACCATTGATCATCACAATGAGAGGTATATTCTCAAACTCCCCACCATCATTGGAATAATAATCTTCATCAACTTCCGGCCTGCGTCCTTTCGTGTACACGATCTTTTGACCGCCTTTCAAGAATTCATCTGCAAGTCTGAATGCCTGATCGAGATATCCACCCGGATTATTTCTCAAATCAAGAATGAGTTTCTTCATTCCTTCACTACGCAATTTGGCTGCAGCTTCCATGAATTCTGAATGCGTTGTTGCGGCAAAGCGATTGATGGAAATCAGGCCGATGTCCGTTTTGTCAATCATGAATGCTGCATCAACTGTATAAAGCGGAATTTTATCTCTGATGATATCATAGTCAATCAATTTTGATTCACCTGAACGCTTGATACCGAGTTTCACTTTTGTGCCTTTGGGCCCGCGTAATTTTTTGGGTACATCTTCTCTGGTTAAACCAATTGCACTGCTATCATTGATTTTGATAATTTTATCACCTGATTGGATACCCAATGCTTCACTCGGGCCTCCGCTAATCGGTGTGACGATTGTGATGGTATCTTTTACCACATCAAATTCAACTCCTATCCCTTCAAAGCTTCCCTGAAAATCCTCAGTCACTTTTTTCATCTGATCGGCAGGAATATACACTGAATGTGGATCCAGTTCATTGAGCATGCCACGAATGGCAGCTTCTGTCAATTTTTTTGTGTCAATATTCTCGACATACATTTGATTGGCTCTGTTCAATACATCATTGAACTTTTTGACTTGATCATAAATCGAGTCATTAGACATTGCCGGACGAGACATTGTACCGAGAAAAATGCCGATGCCGACGAAGGCACCAAAGATTAATGCTTTTGTAATTTTCATGGCTTTGTACATCAAGGGATAATTATTAGGCGCAATTTACGAGTTTATGGGCATTTACCTTCGTATCAGGTAGGTTCAAACCCCCAAATTCCCTTTTTGGTTTCGGTGTGGCTTGACGATTCGAAGTTGAGGATAGTGTGATGTATTGAAAAATCAATCCTTGAAACGATAACCGACCCCTTTGACGGTTTCTATCAAATGACCGTATCTTCCGAGTTTTTCTCGGATTTTGGAAACGTGAACATCCACTGTTCTATCGACCACGTAGACGCTTTCTCCCCAAATCCTCTTGAGCAATGTCTCCCTTGGAAATACCTTTCCTCGATTGGCAGCCAAAAATGCCAAAAGTTCGAATTCTTTTTTGGGGAAGAAGGATTCATTCTGATCAATACGCACGGTATAATTCTGCCGATTGATCTCCAGAGTATCAATGGTCAAGATTTCGGGTGCCGCTATAGTTTCTGTGCGTACTTTTTCTGCTGCTCTTCTGAGAATGGTTTTTACTCGGGCTACCAAAATGCGGGGGCTGACCGGTTTTTGGATATAGTCATCAGCACCTAGTTCCAGACCAAGTATTTGATCTATTTCCCCGGTTTTTGCGGTAAGAAAGATGATGGACACTTGTGCCAGCCCGGAAATGAGGCGGACTTGTCTGCACACTTCAAATCCGTCAGGGCCGGGCATCATGATATCAAGTATGATAAGATCAGGCTTGAATTCCTCGGCTACGCTTAGGGCAATATTCCCATCAGATGCAGTTGCAACTGCATATCCCTCTTTCTCTAGATTATATCGAATGAGGTCTACGATGTCTTCTTCATCATCAACTACGAGAATTTTCTTTGCCATGGTTCTTCCAAATCATGAATGATTGCATGATACTGTTCCAAATTATGGAATTGTCACCCTCGGCAAGTTTATGATTCGATAACACGATCAACGGACTTTAAAGGTAGCCATGGTAATGATGGCAAGTAAAATGCCGATGATGTAAAAGCGAGTCACAATCTTGGATTCGTGAAGACCGGAGCGCTCAAAATGATGATGCAATGGTGACATTTTCAGTAATCTTTTTCCTTCACCATATTTCTTCTTGGTGTACTTGAAATACATTACTTGGGCAATTACGGACACCGTTTCCGCGAAAAACACTCCACCGAGAATTGGTAGTAAAAACTCTTTTTTTATGAGTATGCACAATCCGCCCAATGCCCCACCAAGTGCCAGAGAACCTGTGTCTCCCATGAATACTTGAGCGGGAAATGAATTAAACCATAAAAATCCGAGTGAAGCACCAACAAGTGCAGCACTAAAAATGGTCAATTCATCGGCACCTCTCAAATGAAAGATGTTCAAATATTGTGAAAACACAGCATTCCCACTTACATAAGAAATAACGGCCAATGCCATAGCTGCAATTCCAACAGTTCCTATGGCCAAGCCATCCAAACCATCTGTGAGATTTACTGCATTCGAAGTTGCGGTCAAAATGAAAATGACAGCCGGTATATAAAGCCAGCCAAAATCAAAATGAATATCCTTTGCAAAAGGGAGTGTGGTTAATGTTTTATACTGTTCAAAATTTGAAGAAAACCATTCAGGAAAAAAGTAAATAGTGGAGCCAACGATGAGGCCTACCAAAACTTGACCAACAATTTTATAACGGCCAATCAAACCTTTCTTCATTTTCTTGATTACTTTCAGATAATCATCAAGAAATCCAACCATTCCAAGTCCAAGAGTTATGAAGATGATGAGGATCACGAATGTGTTCTGAATATTGGACCAAAGCAAGGTTGGTACGATCACGGCTGAAAGTACTATGAGTCCACCCATTGTCGGAGTACCGGCTTTCAATGAGTGATTTCCAGTTTCTTGCAATTCGGATTTTGCTTGTTCTCCGATTTGCATGCGCTTCAGCATTCTAATGATCCATGGTCCGACAATGAATGAAATCAAAAGAGCAGTGATTGTTGCTGCTGCCGATCGAAATGTCACATATTGAAAGACCCCGAATCCGGGAAGATTGAAATTTGTACGAAGCCAAGAGGTCAAAAAATAAAGCATGCATATCCCTCAAGAATTAATCGGATAGTATTCGAAATTCACGCCATTTCTCTAATACGCGTTCGAGTCTGATGCCTCTCGAACCTTTGATGAGAACGATATCTCCGGAATGTGCTAGTTGATTGATCAATTGTGCACATTGCCCAATATCTTCAGCATGCATGATGTCCGCAGATAATGATTCAATCGATGCATAAGCTCGAGAAAATTCTTCGCCTGTCACAATACAAACATCACAAAATTGCAATACTTGTTGGAGTAAAGTACGATGTTCTTCCTGTGAAGAAGTGCCAAGCTCACGCATATCACCCAAAAGTGCAATACGTTTTCCGATGCAAGGCATTGCGGCCAATGTTTCCAGAGCAGTCATCATCGATGCAGGATTGGCATTATAAGAATCATTCAAAACAACAATGTCATCAATCATCGTTTTTGCCATTCTTCCATACCCTGTATACAATGGTGCTTGATAGGTTTCAAGTGCTTGTGTGATCTGACTCAAAGTCAATCCACAAGAATACCCTATGCAAGCGGATGCTATGGCTGTCAATGCGCCTACTTTCCCGGGCACTTGAACATGTGCATGCATTGTTGCATGTGCCATACATAATTCCAATTCGACGAATCCTTGATGATCCAATTTCCATGTGGCATGAATATCTGCCTGTTTGTCCAATGCATAGGTAAGAAATCGCGGACCTTTCGCATAGGCGGATAATCGCTCATCATTCATATTGATGAGTCGTGCTCCACCGCATTGCTCGAGATATTCATACAAAGCTGTTTCTTCCTTCTCCACACCATCAAGGTCAATCAATTTTTCAAGATGTTCTTTGCCAATATTTGTGATTAATCCATGCGTTGGTTTAAGCATGTTTGATAATATGGCTATTTCACCCGGCTCATTCGTGCCAATCTCTATGATTGCTGCTTCATGTTCTTCATCAAGCATCAGCATTGTCAAAGGCACACCGATTTGATTATTATAATTGGCATTTGTTTTTAATGTATTCTTATAAGTTCCAAGCACATGAGCAGCACAATCCTTCGTTGAAGTTTTGCCTGCAGCCCCTGCTACTGCTATTATGGGAATATCAAATCGCATACGATGAAATTGTGCTAATGATCCCAATGCATGAAGTGAATTCTCAACGATGATATGTGGAATGGCGGACAAATCGTGCACCATATGCAGACTATCCATTTGAACCACCGCGCCAATCGCACCTTTTGAAATTGCATCTTGTATGAAGCCATGTCCATCGAATTGTTCGCCCTTCAAGGGAATATATAGATTTCCTTTTTGTACATTTCTCGAATCCGTGGAGATGCCATGGCAATCCTTCGGCAGCAATGTTGAATGCGAGCCGAGAATGGAAATCAATTCAGATTGAGTGAATGAAGCGAAATTTATCATGCTTTGATGTGTTATGTCTCTATTTACGTGAAATGCTAAACCTTGCAAACTTAGCAAAATGAACGGCTATGGATTTTTGAGTGAATGTCTTTTTGCAAGCTCGGCTGAAAGCAAAGTTATCACGGCAGTATAATACGTCCACACGGCAGGAATCACCAAGACGGCATATGTTCCATAAAATATGCCAAAACCAGGGGTTTTTCCAACATACCAACTAAAGAGCATTCGAGCACTTTCCCATAATAGCCAGGCAAGGAATGTCGCTTTTCTTATCATGCTCCAAGGAAGTCTTTTCGGAGGCAAAGTTCTGTACATAAACATGAATAGCATCGGAGGCGACAAAAAAGCCACAATTCGCACCATTATACCTGTGATAAATAGTCCATCAGGCAATATTGGAAACAGAATTCCTTCGAATGCGGATGCTATCGGATGAAGAAATGTACTGGCTATCAAAAGGAAAATAAAAACAATCGTACCCCAAAGATCCCGCACTTTTACGTGCACGAAGGATTGCTGGGTGATTGTCCCGAATACTGCCTCCATGCCGCTGCGAAAAGATGACAATAATGCCGATGCAGTCCAAAGCAAAGCGGGAATGCCAATCCAACCGGCATTGGAGCTATGGCTGAACAAAGAGGTGATTTCTTTTAAAATAAGAGATACGGCACCAGTTCCTGATTCACCCATGGGAAGCAGAGTGGAAAGGAAAATTTCTAGAGATGGCAAAAAAGCATCTATATTCACCAAATTCCCAACAATGAACAGTGCAACCAATAATAATGGAAATACACAAAGTAGGGCATTGAAGGCAATACCTGCGGAAATGAGAAAGAGATGCCTGGAACCCAAATCTTCCAAAAAGGATTCTGTTACTTTATACCAATATTTCAGCGTATTTGTATTCACGTTGCAGCAGTGTTTTTTGAGAGTGAATATTGATATTGTATGGATTACCAATGGCATGGATGCCAAAGCAATCGCGCAAAGTTCGTAAATTTGTGCTGTTTATGACATGTTTGAACATTTATCTGCCGAGAGGTGAGCTATGATAGATCTTATGAATTTACATGCTTCCGAAGAGGAAGTAAGCTTTGAAACCATTCCGATCGGAGTTACAGGAGCTGATGAGAATGACAATATTCGCATTACTCAAAAAGCCCTTAATGAAGTAAAGAAGATCAAAACTCAAAATGCCATTCCAGAAGATTATGGTCTTCGAGTTGGAGTAAAGGGTGGAGGCTGCTCTGGTATGTCATACACACTCGGATTTGATGCTTCTCACAAGGATATGGATCGCGTGTATGAAACGCAGGGCGTGAAGGTATTCATCGACCCAAAAAGTTTGTTTTATCTAATGGGTGTCACATTGGATTATAGCGATGGTTTGAATGGACGTGGATTTACGTTCAATAATCCGAATGCCACAAAGACATGTGGTTGTGGAAGCTCTTTTGGAGTTTGATTTTACTTACTAAACAGAGATTACGAATATGGCATATGAATGGAAATTCAATTCTCGTCCATACAGTGATGAGGAAGCAAAAGAGAAACTTGCATCTGTTGTTTCACCGGAAACTTCAGATTGGCATTATAATACCCATCACAAAGGGTATGTTACATTCCTCAACAAGATTGAATCAGAGCTTGAGAATGCAGATCGTTCAGGAGCAAATGGAAATTACAGTCATGTTGGTGAATTGAAGCGCCGTCTCACATGGAATCATGGAGGCACTGTACTGCATGATGTATATTGGGAAGTATTGGGTGGTGATGGTGATCCATCGAAGGGACCAGAAATTCTTGCTGCAATCGAAAAAGAATTTGGTTCTTTCGATAATTGGAAAGCAGATTTCAAGGCCGCTTGCATTGCCGCAAAACTTTCAGGTTGGGGCGTGCTTACCCATGATCAACTATATAGTGGTCGTTTACTCAATGTATTGGTTGATGAACATCATTATGGAGCAATCTGGGGTGGAATTCCCTTGATATCATGCGATGTTTTTGAACATGCATACTATCATAAAGATGGCCCGGGTAGAGCAAAATATGTCGATAATTTCTTGGCTAATCTTCATTGGGAAAGAATCAATGAGCGTTATAAAAAATTTGTGCGCTGATTCTCCAAAAACAGGAACAAATGAGTTTATTGTGTGGTTTTAAACATACGAACTCCTCGTAAAGTTAAAAGAATGGGCATTTGGCATTTCGCTACAGCGATGAGTCAGGTGCCCGTTTTCTTTATTATTTGACTTGGCAAATTATATGTCGACACTCCCAATATTTCCGCTAGAGCTGGTAGTATTTCCAGATACAACATATCCTCTTCACATCTTTGAAGAGAGATATAAGGCAATGATAGGACTTTGCTTGGCCGAACAAACGCAGTTTGGAATTCATTTGAAATCAACCGGAATGTTGCATCCGATCGGAACTGTTGTAGACATCACATTACTGAGAAGATATGAAGATGGAAGAATGGATATCCTTGTGAAAGGGAAGTACAGACATAAGATTTCCAGAATAAACACAAATACCACCCCATATTATTTGGCTGATTCGATGGTGTATGAAGATAGGGAAGACGAAGAAGTCAATGTAACAGCTTTGATGGAATGCTTGGATTTGTACAATCGCGTGGTGCGAGCGATCCCTGATTTGCAGGCAAGAAGATATTCCTTGGAGGATATTCTCGAGATGACGCTCATGCCTTCATTCATTTTTGCCACAAAAAGTGGTTTGAATGTAAAACAGAAACAAGAATTATTGGAAATGAAATCAGAGTCGAAGCGGATCGAAATGCTTACTGAGATTCTCAGAGTGGTTGTTCCCAAATTGGAAGAACATACACTCAGAGAAAGAATTGTCATGAGCGATGGTTATTTAACATCACTCAAATGATTCGTCTTGATCATCCAATTCCGGCTGTTCGGTTTCTCTCATTCGATATCCCACACCTCTAATGCTCTGAAGAATCCGCGGGGATCCCGGTCTTTCAATTTTTGATCGAATTCTTTTGATATACACATCGATGATATTTGATTCGGGATCAAAATTATGTTTCCATACATGCTGTGTGATCATGCTTCGTGAAATGATGCGATTTTTGTTTCGCATTAAATATTCTAGCAGAGCATATTCTTTTGTTGTGAGTTCAATTTCTTTACCCCATCTGAATGCTACATGCGCCACTGTGTCAAGGGTTAGATCCATGCATTGCATTTTGGTTGACTTTTCCGGACTTGATCTACGCATGATGGAACGGAGTCTTGCGGCCAACTCTTCGAAGTGAAAAGGTTTGGGCATATAATCATCGGCACCGAGATCCAATCCTGCAACTCTGTCTTCTGTATTGCCTCTGGCTGTAAGCATAAGAACAGGAGTTGCATTTCCTGCGGCTCGCATTGCGCTCAATACCGCAAGGCCATTTCTTTTTGGAAGCATAACATCTAAGACGACGGCATCATATTGATTGTGAAGAGCCATTTCCAGTCCGGTCTGGCCATCAAAAGCGGTTTCAACAATATATCGCTCTTCCTCCAACCCTCTCTTTATGAAGAGAGCCATTTTCTTTTCATCTTCAATTACAAGAATCTTCATTGATTAGATCCGGAAAGAATATGCTTATTAGTATTCAAAAGAAACAAAATCAGCCAAGTCTTCGGCTTTTCCCAAATGAAGAAGCATGCCTTCTTCCTTGAGATCCTGAATTGCTTTAACCACACGTTCAAATTCAATGCGATGATGATAAGAAAATCTCCATGCATCAATTGGTGCCATGCTGATTTCCAATACCAGTAATTGAGCAACCGTTACAGTTTCCTGTTTGAGATATCGCTCTTTAACTGCTTCCAAATAAAAAGATATTTCCTCGCCAACCAAATGATCGGGAACAAAGAAATAATTTTCCAATGTCAATAAATCACAAATGGGAAAACCTCGGACAGGATCCATCATGAGTGGAAGAAATTCAAGCCCGACAGTGTATAAATACTCTTCTTCATCATTTCCCCACAAATCATTCCATACAAGAAGATGATGTTCTTTAAGCCATTCAAAAAACATCTGCTCTTTTTTTGGCAAGCGCATCAAATGAGCTGTGCCAACTTGCGAAATGATATACTTTGCATCATCAACCGTTAGAGTCGAGAATATATCTTCTTCAAATGTAAGGATGCCTCGTGATCCAGGATTAGACATTTGAGCATTGAGTGTGGTGATGATTGCATTGATATTCATCGCATTATCTCATTATTACTTGATGCTTAGATATCAGCGATTCTTTAATGGCATTTAACTCGTGATTGACTTCTTCTTCAACCAAAGTTCTGTCATGTGATTGAAATGTCATTCTCAATCCGATTGATATCTTTCCTTCACCAATTGAAGGGCCTTTGAAAATATCGAAAACAGTGATGTCGGCCAGCAATTTGCTTGCACCTGAACGAGCCGTATTCATCAAGCTTTTTGCTGTTTGAGAAGCATCCACGATGAAAGAGAGATCGCGATGCACTGCGGGAAAAACACTTACTGGTTTATAAGATGGCTTTGCTCGTTTTAGTGCATACAAGGCAGTCAAGTCAATTACAATTGCAAAGACGGGCATTTCGCAATCAAATGTAGCGCAATATGCCGGCAATAATTGCCCGATGCATGCTATTGTTTGTTTTTCAGACACAAGCGTTATTGCATTTGTGCTCATGACTGAATCCGGGGCAAATTCTTTTGGTACAGACTGTGTGGTTGAATAATTATCAACTCTTGCAAATCTCAACAAAGCTTCTGCCAAACCCATTGCATCATAAAAATCAACAGGTCGATTTTTCTCATTCCAATGATGTTCAGCATTGGATCCTGCCAACATGATTACCGCATGTTCTCGTTCTTTATACCCTTCGAGAGAAATGATGGAATCTTTAACGGACAAATCCTTATGAAAGATTCTTCCAATATCAAAGATTGCAATGCTCTTTTGACCAGCATTCCAATTTCTTGAAATAGTTTCAAGAGATGCGGGGATTAGAGAGGGACGCATCACGGAATATTCTTCACCGAGTGGATTTAGCAATCGAACGGGTGTATCCGTGAAATGCATTGCATTCTCAGCATCCATCAGTGTATAGGTGACGATCTCTTGCAATCCCATTGATGTCAATTGAACTCTTAAAGCATTTCTTAGTGGATGCTGCTGGAGTTTGGGATCGATGATTGCATTACCGGGAAAACGGACATCGGTATTCATGGGGAGATTGTCATAACCGACTATGCGAGCCAATTCTTCAATCAAATCGATTTCATCATGGATGTCTATTCGCCAACTTGGAGACATTACTTGCAGTACTTTTTCAGATTGATCAATGACTTTACAACCGATCGCTTCTAGAGAAGTCCTTGCCTTTGATGTATCCAAAGAAATGCCGAGTAAGTCATTGGCACGTTGAATTCTAAGTTGAATTATTGTGTCTTCATGCTTTTTCGGATATTCATCAACCATTACATCGGCAATATATCCGCCTGCCAATTCAATGATCATTTGTGCAGCTCTTTTTGCCGCATGTTGGATGATATTGATATCAACGCCACGCTCGAAACGATATGCAGCATCGCTTGAAATTCCCAGAGTTTTGGCTGTTCTACGAATCGAGGATGGTTGAAAGTATGCGGATTCAATAAACACCGATTGGGTCTGATCGGAAATTTCGCTGTTTTTCCCTCCCATCACGCCAGCAATTGCAATCGGTTTTTCTGCATCACAAATCAACAACATGTGATTGTCCAATATGCGGGATTTGCCATCAAGCGTTTCATACGATTGACCAAGCTCCGCTCTTTTTATGATGATGGTGTTCCCAGCAATCAAATCTGCATCGAATGTGTGTAGGGGCTGACCAGTCTCGAACATCACATAATTACTGACATCAACCACGATGTTTTTTGGACGAAGCCCAATTGATTCCAATCTTCTTTTGAGCCAATCCGGAGATGAACCATTATTGATTCCAGAAATTTTTATTCCGATATATCGATGACATAAATCGGAATCCTGAATCACGATGGATGGATTACCTTCCGATCTATGCAATGCATATATCTCTTCAGCCTGATCAGAATCCGGTATCTTCAAAGATGAGATGTTATTTTCGAAACAGGCAATTTCCCTTGCCAGTCCAATATGGCTTAAACAATCCGCTCTATTGGGTGTAATTCCTATTTCAAGAAGTATATCAGTCATTCCGAGAAATTCTGCAAAAGCAATACCAATCGGGGTATCATCAGGCAATACCCATATTCCACCATCATCTTCCCCAAGATTAAGTTCATGTTTGCTGCAAATCATTCCATTGGATTCAATTCCGCGGATTTTTCTTTTTCCAATGGTGAATCCTCCATTAGGTACACAAGCACCGGATTGAGCAACGACAACTGTTTGTCCGGCATCCACATTCGGCGCGCCACAAATGATGATGACTTCACTTGTACCAGTATTTACCATGCATATAGACAAAGAATCCGCATTTGGATGTGGGTCTCTGCTTACTACTTTGCCTGTCACAAAACCCGCATAAATTGCCGATTCATCTCGAATTGCCTCAACCTCGATGCCGAGCATCGTGAGTCCATCAGCCACTTCTGCGATCGGCTTTTGAAAAGGATAGCACTCTTTTAACCAGTTAACGGAAGCAATCATTGAGCAATGAGAAATGTTTTACAAATGGGAAATCGACTACATCACGGATTTGACCATGCAAATATACGGCTCATTTGGCTTATGTGGGTAGTGGAGCGAACAATGGTGGGGATATCTCAAAGTGCTTTTGAATCAAGGAAAACTCCTTAAGAATGAGGACTTTTTGATATTTTTGTAGTCTTGTCACCCAATACACCACAAAATATCACTATGAGTAATGATGCTCTCATCAGCAAGATAAAGAAAGCACTCTTGGTTTTGCAGATTAGCAATTTCACGGCAGGTTTGGCTTTTTTTTCAGGGTATTTCCTTCAAGGCGATTTACTCTTCATCATTGCCGGGACATGTATGATGATTGCAGTAATAGGTTTGCAGGCCTTGAGGAAGAGGATATTTGCCAAATTGGAACAGTGATGTATAGTTTCTTGACTTTACGGATTCAATCATGAACATAGCCGTCATTTGCGGTGGTATTTCACCTGAACGAAATGTTTCGCTTGTAGGCGGATTGGCTGCAACAAATGCTTTGGAATCCCTTGGGCATTCAGTTCGAATCATCGATCCTGCATTTGGATCTGATTGCATCCGCAATAAAGAACAAATCACCATTGACCCTTCCATTCTTCCGAGTGAAGATATACTTTCGCTTCCAAAACAGCGTTTGTTGGAATGTGTCATGTCTTCAGCATTTGATGGGATTGACATTGCATTCATGCTCATCCATGGCACTAATGGTGAAGATGGGATTTTTCAAGCAATGTTGGAAGCCAAAGGCGTGAAGTATACTGGCAGCAAAGTATTGGCCAGCGCATTGGCGATGGACAAAGTTGCTTCGAAAATGATGATGTCTGCAATGAATATCATGACTCCCCCTTGGGCGATAGCAGTGAAAAGCAAAGGTGATTTCGATGATGATGATGCACTGCAGGAAATCATCACGGATTTGTCAGGTTCGCTTGTGATAAAACCGAATAATCAGGGTTCAACCGTGGGCATGACCATTCTCCACAGACCCGACATTGAGTCGCTTCGCAATGCTTTGATTGAAGCAGGAAATTATGCGGATGTCATTCTGATCGAATCATTCATTGAAGGAAGGGAATTGACCGTCGCGGTTCTTGGTGATGAAGCTCTTCCTATCATAGAGATCATTCCTGAAGGAGGTTTTTATGACTATAAGCACAAATACACCAAAGGCGAAACCGCTTATCATTGTCCAGCAGAATTAAGCAATGATGTCGCTGAATTTGTTCAGAATCTTGCAATCTCAGCGCATAAGGTCTTGGGTTGTATAGCATATAGCAGGGTTGATTTTAGATTGGATGACGAGCAAGTCCCATATTGCCTGGAGGTGAACACCATACCAGGTTTCAGTTCCACAAGTTTGGTACCCATGGCTGCAAAAGAATATGGAATCGAATTTCCTGAACTTTGTGAACGCATCATTGCATTGTCCTAATGGCAGTGAGACAAACACATAATGTTCAAGGGCCAAAAGAATCACAGACCGTGAGCAGGGCTCGAAAATTTCTCAATCGAATATCCTTGATGTTCGTGTTGATATTGGCTGCAGGCGGCACGGCGATTTATATCAACAATGTGATGCGCGTCAATAAAATGCTGAATGAAGTAAGAGCTTTGGAAAAGACAAGAGATTCATTGATTTCTGTGAATCAACAATTGAAATCAAAAGTTCTCGACATGCAGTCGGCACCACGAATAACAGATTTAGCAAAACAGAGATTGGGAATGATTCCCAATCCAAAAGCACCTACAAGCGTAACTCCTTGAATGTTTCAATATTAACATAGATGTATCATGAACAAGCAAACAGTGACATTGATCAAAGGCGATGGAATTGGCCCGGAAATTTCACATGCTGTACAAACTATTTTCTCCGCAGCCAATGTGCCGATCACTTGGGAGGAAGCCGATGCAGGCTTGTATTGCATTGAGAAATATGGAAATGGAATTCCTCAGGAAACCTTGGACTCGATCATTCGCAATAAAGTTGCATTGAAAGCCCCAACTACAACACCGATAGGTGGTGGTCACAAGAGTATCAATGTGACTATTCGTAAATCACTTGATTTGTTTGCGAATGTTCGCCCTTCTAAATCTTTGCCAGGAATCAAAACGCGCTTTGATAATGTAGACTTGATTATCGTCAGAGAAAATCTTGAAGATACTTATGGTGGAATCGAGCATATGCAAACACCTGAGGTAGCGCAATGTCTTCGTTTGATCACTCGTTCCGGATCTCGTAATGCAGCTCGTTATGCTTTTGAAATGGCGAAGCTCAGTGGTCGCAAACGCGTGACTTGCGTGCATAAAGCAAATATTCAAAAAATCACCGATGGATTATTCCTTCGTTCATTCCAAGAAGTTGCAGCTGATTATCCTCAACTTCAACATGATGATATTTTGATTGATAATCTGTGCATGCAATTGGTTACGAAGCCCGAACAATTCGATGTGTTGTTATTACCAAATTTGTTCGGTGACATTGCATCTGATTTATGCGCTGGTTTGGTTGGTGGTCTCGGTGTTGCACCCGGAGGAAATATTGGTCAAGATTCAGCCGTATTTGAAGCAGTGCATGGTTCAGCTCCCGATATCGCTGGGAAAGGTCTTGCAAACCCAACCGCAATTTTGCTCTCCGGATTGCAAATGCTTCGCTATCTGGGATTGAATGGTTATGCAAAAAGAATAGAAGATGCTTTGCAACAAACCTTGGAAGCAGGAATCAAAACCGGCGATTTGGGTGGAAAGGCATCTACTCAAGAATTCACAGATGCTATTTGTTCAAGAATTGCTCCTGAAGACACAGTGTCCGGACAAGAAACCCCAACCAAAATCATCATTGCACGTGAGCCACTCACAAAAGAACAGCAGGATTGGAATATTCACGGAATTGATGTCTTCGTACGTTCAAAAACAGGTTCAATCCCTGTTTTGCCTGAAACAATAGGATCATTCAAATTGGCGATGATTTCCAATCGTGGTACAAAGATCTATCCGGGTAATGCACCAGATATTTTAATGGTGGACCATTATCGCTGTCGTTTCTATGCTCAACAGCCCGTTCAGCGCGAAGACATAATTTCAATGCTCACCGCATTCCCAAAGGATTATCCTTGGATGCATGTGGAGATTCTTCATAATGAGGGAGATACACCTCTCTTTTCAAAAGCTCAAGGTGAATGAGTATTTTGGGAGCTCAGTGTAAAGATTTCCTGAAATTGAATTCTCATTGGAGTTTTCTATCTTTGCCGATGCTTGTGTTTACTTCAACTCAATAGATTGTTCTGGAGAACCTTCGATCATGAATATAATCAAACTCTTTTCTGCAAAAGGACTTACGCTTATCGTTCTATCTGTGTTTCTATGGGGATGCAGCGAAAAATCGAAGGGTCCCGAACCTCTTGGCGCGCTCAAAGAATATGTTGACCCCGGCACATCATTCAAAGTACAGTATCCTCAAAACTGGAAAGAGCTTCAAAAAGAATCCGGCAGAAGATTCATGGCTTTTCCAAGCAAAGATGCAAGCGAATCATTTAGAAAAGTATATGCTATGCCCGGAGAAGTAAATCATTCGGCTGCCCAGATAGCAGTGTTTCTCCAACCATTGCGGGGAAGAATTCTGGATTCAGTTGTGCTTGACAATATGACTGACATGATCAACGATTCTTTGTACACAGAAAAAAGACGTACTACCATCGCAGGTCTACCTGCATATCGTGTTCGTTATAGATATAATTTGGCTGATGGACTCTATGAAGGTGAAAAGTACATCGTAGTGAAGGATACTGCCTATGCAACAGTGCTTGAATTTAGTGCATTCAGTGATTCTTATTCATTCTATAAACCAACCTTCGACAATATTGCAAAGAACTTTATACCTGCATCTAATCCGATTGAGAAGAAACCTGACACATTGATACAGAATGCCGAAGCTGCTCCACCATCACCAACAAGCAGAATCGTGAACGGAACAGGATTCGCAATTTCGATACCGGATAATTTCAATGGTGTACGCACTCAAAATTCAGGCACGATCTATTCAGTGAGTTTCCAAGGCGATCGTCTCGATTGCACGATTCAAGTTGATGTGATTGACGCTTCAAAGCAAAAGAATCTCTCCAAGATTGTTGAGGACAATAAGAAAGCATATGGTGCTGCAAGTGCATCCAAAACATCATTGGGTGGAGTCGAAGCATATTACATGAATTATTCATTTGGCAATAATGTGCAAAGCCGCGTTTATTTCGCAATCAAAGGCGATAAGATGTTCCGTGTCACAATGAATTATTTCATTCCAAAACAGGATGTCTATAAACCTGTATTTGAAAAGAGCATCAGCACATTCCGCATGTTATGATGAAACAATGAACATATTCAAGGCACTTCGTCAGTTTACGAAGTGCCTTTGTTTTTTAAAGTGTAAATGATTGAAGTACATCGAACTCTGTTGGAATGGTATGCAAGGGAAGCGCGCATGTTTCCTTGGAGATATGCTAACCCAGAACCATATCATGTTCTCATCTCGGAATATATGTTGCAACAAACGCAAACGCAAAGAATTGCTGATCGTTTCCCTGCATTCATCGAGCGATATCCAAACATCCAGGCTTTGTCCAAAACAACAAAACAAGAAATTATTTTGGCATGGCAAGGTTTGGGATATAACAATAGAGCATTGCGTTTGAGAGAGTGTGCTTTGACAATAGTTGAGAAATTTGGAGGCATTATTCCGGATATGTATGATCAATTGATTTCATTGCCCGGAATCGGACCCTATACAGCTTCGGCAATTATGGCATTTGCTCATGGCAAAGACATAGCAATAATTGATGTGAACATTTATAGAATTTATTCCAGAATGATGGGAATAAGCAATCCTGCTGATGCCAATAAAAGCATGATTGCAATCTTTGCAGATCAAATATATCCCAGAGGCAATGCATCGGAATGGCATCAAGCACTGATGGATATAGGAGCAAGTTTGTGCAAGGCACATCATGCACAATGCAATGCATGCCCGCTAAACATGCATTGCAAATCGGCATTTCAAGTGAACATGGATGTAAAAAAGATAAAAAGAAAAGAACCATCGCATAGAGATGTGCCGAATAGAATATGGCGAGGAAGAACTGTCGAGTGTCTTCGAAATCGACCATCCTTTGCCGAAAGCAAAGAATTGCTCTTATCTGCAGTCATTGAACAGCAAGTGAATGACCAGGACATACTTTGGTTCGATCAAACGATTATACCTGCATTGGTAAAAGACAGTCTGATAGAATACGACATGCAAACTAACATTGTATCCATTGCATCATAATAGTGCCTCAATATGGTAAACGTAAAAGGACCCATAGAGAAAACCCTGCGTGCTTCAGCATTCCTGCTGTTAACGTTTTCTTTCATCATCATCGGAATCATTTTAAATGTGTTTGGGATTTACTCTCAAGTAATTCCCATATTACTGCTTGCGTGGATAGCTTCTAATATGGTTGTATGGTTATTGATGAGGTTCATCTTCCGTAAGAGCATCACAATTCCGCTCCAAGAAGTGATTGAAACCATGAATAGTTTTGTTGGTGGTATTTCTTCAGCAAGGGTTAATTCTGCTAAGTTGTCATCTCATGAAATCGCAGAATTGTCGGAGGCATTCAATGGATTGGCCGAAAAATCATCAAAAGACATCTCTGAATTAAAAAAACTAGAACAAGTCCGCAGTCAATTTCTAGGAAATGTTTCTCATGAATTGCGAACACCAATATTTTCCATTCAAGGATATTTGGAAACACTATTGGATGGAGCTTTGGATGATCCTACCGTTAGGAGAAAATTCATTGAGAGATCACATGCAAATGCGGTAAGACTCAATCTGTTATTGTCGGATTTGATTGACATCTCAAAAATTGAATCCGGCGAAATGAGAATGAGTTATCGTTATTTCAATGTAGTTGAAATGATTCAGGATGTTTTGCATTCACTTGAATATCAAGCTCAGCAATACAAAGTAGAACTCAAGACTATATTTGAACAGGAAGAAGTATCAGTCTATGGTGACAAAGAACGTCTTTCACAAGCGCTTACGAATCTTGTAGAGAATGCAATGAAATACAATAAGCCAGGTGGAAGCGTCACAGTCGAATTGGAATTGAATACCTCAGTGGTAAAGATTTCGGTTCGGGATACCGGCATTGGCATTGCAGAGGAGCATAAGGACAGAATATTTGAGCGTTTTTACAGGGTTGACAAAGATCGGTCAAGGGCAGTCGGGGGAACAGGATTGGGCCTTGCAATCGTTAAGCATATTTTGGAAGCCCATCAAACCACACCGCTTGTGGAAAGTATTCAGGGAGAGGGTACTACAATATCATTCTCTTTGAAGATTTAAAGATATTGGCATAAATAGATTGACAAGTTCATGGGCAATATTTCGTAATTTTGTCTTCCTTTCACCAAAACATTTGGAAAATAATCTATGTCACATACAGAAACTTCTTCACTCAATTTTCACCTTTCGGAAGAAGTCCGTGCAATCAAAGATGTTGCAGCTTCATTTGCGGATAATGAAATAGCACCTCATGTTCTACATTTTGACGAAACGCAAGAATTCCCCCATGAAATTTTCAATAAACTTGGTGAGCTCGGTTTTCTTGGGATACTTGTACCGCATGAATATGGTGGAAGTGGATTGGGATATCAGGAATATTCCGTAATCGTTGAAGAGATTGCACGCGTATGTCCAGCAATGGCATTAGGAGTTGCCGCTCACAATGGATTGTGCACAAATCACATCCTGAAATTTGCAACTGAAGATGTCAAGCAAAAATATATTCCTCGTTTGGCAACCGGTGAAACATTGGGTGCATGGGGATTGACTGAACCTAGTGCAGGAAGTGATGCTGGTGGAACCCGCACGACTGCAGTTAAAGATGGCGATCATTATATCATCAATGGTTCAAAGAATTTCATCACGCATGGTAATGTCGGTGACATAGCGGTAATTATGGCAGTGACAGATCAAACAAAAGGGAAGCGTGGCATTTCAGCTTTTGCGATTGATAAATCCATGCCCGGATTTTATGCATCAAAGAAAGAAAACAAACTTGGAATGCGTTGTAGCGATACAGCTTCGCTTACATTTGACAATGTGCGTGTTCCGGCTTCACATTTGATTGGAAATGAAGGTGAGGGATTTGTTCAGGCATTGCAAATTCTTGATGGAGGCCGTATCTCAATTGCCGCTCTTTCAGTGGGATTGGCGCAAGGTGCTTTGAATGCATCACTCAAGTATTCTATCGAACGCAAGCAATTCAATCAGCGCTTGGCAGACATGCAGGCGATACAATTCAAGTTGGCGAAGATGGCCATGGACATCGATGCGGCAAGACTTCTCACATACAAAACAGCATGGATGAAGGACAATGGACAAGGTATTACATTGGCAGCATCACAAGCTAAATTACATGCAAGTGAAATTGCGGTACGTGCTGCCGAAGAATCAGTGCAAATTCATGGTGGTTACGGATATATAAAAGAATATCCTGTTGAAAAGTTTTATCGTGATGTTAAGTTGCTGACGATTGGAGAAGGCACAAGTGAAGTGCAAAAACTGGTCATTGCTCGACAGTTATTGATGGATTGATAAAAAAGAGGCATTCAATATGAATGCCTCTTTTTTTACTTATTCTCTTCCAAAAAGTCTAAATATTCAAGATACAGTTTCTCATAATGAGCACCGCTAAGGGTAATGGATCCTGTTATAAACATTGCTGTTCCGACAGTTACATAACGTATCGTCATTGATTTTTTGTCGCATGTTATATGATGTGCTCCGAAGTCAATGTAATAACATGATTGAACAACGGCACAAGCAGCTCTCTTCACTTGCTGAATGGAAGTGAACTTCTCACTTAAGATTAAGAATGACGGAATCATGTTTCTGTATCCGTCTGCATGCACCATATTATCAACATACTTTTTTGTGGCTTCGGGATCACTTTCCCCAAGAATTCTCTCTTCATCTCCTATGTCATAGGAATACCCTTCTGTGTCAGGTATGTGAAAAGTAAATGATGACCCTATGACATCAATCACGTCGTCAAAATCCATGTAATCCCCCTACACAATCTTAAAAAAATCAGTCATCCAGCTCATCCGTGTCATCTTCTTTCAAAAAATCCGGAAGATCTATGTCGTCCAGTGATTCTTGTTCAATCTTCTCTTTGATTTTCAATTCTTCGCCACGTGCCTTTAGTGCATATTCCCAGCCATCTGTTGTAACTATATATACAGGATATAAGCTGCTTCTCTTGCGAAATTCATCCCATCCTGCCTTTTCATTGATTTGAATAATTCCTTGCTTCTGCAAACTGTATATAGCAAGCTTGCCATCTACTTTGTTGTCGAACATATCTCTCAATACGCTTTCAAATGGATATAATGCCACGCCATCTCCATATCCATTACTTCTCGATACGAGTTCGAATAACAATGCTTCTTCTTTTGAATTCATAAGGTAAACCCCTAAATATTATAACATGTATTACTGTTTTACTTTTCTTCTTGCTTGATCATCTTCTATGATATCAATAACTCTAAAAGCTGCCTCACCTGTAAGATGAAATACTTTTGTACCAATCAAAATTGCGATACGCTTTGCTTTTGGCACTTCTTCTCTGTCTTTCAATAATTCGATATACCCTTTAATTTTTTCCTTGGCGGTTTGCAGGAGAATCACTTTTCCATCATCATATCTCCAGTCTTGATTTTGAATGAGATAATTTTTGTAGGAAACCGGTTTGTTGGAGCTTATGTCACGTAAGGCATAAATCTTTTGGACGGTTATATCAAGCCTATCAGCAATTTCTTGCACAGTGTATTCACCTTCCTTTAATAGATTCTCTTTTTTGTTTTCCCTCTTTTTTCTTTCTTTTGGCTCAGCATTATTATCTCGATTTTTATTGTAAATCTTACGCTTGCTTAATTTGGTCACAGATGATTGTCTAAAAACTACTTCCGATCCATCCCAATACCAATCCTGTCCTTCTTCAAGAAGTGCTTCGAATTTATATGTTCTCAAGGCACCCTCTTTTGAGGTCTTTACATTTACTGATTGTCCTTTTCTGAATTGTAATAATCGAGGTGCAGAGATATTAAACATCTCGCATATTTCTTTTGAGTTATACGTTTTTCCTGACATGATATTTACACTAAAAAATTATACATTCTTTGATTTTTCATTATCATTCGAGTTCGCAATCTGAGTTCTCTTAATTCACGATTATAATGATAGATAATGTTTGCATGTTTGTCTCTTTCAACCAATTGCCATACTATTTTCCGTGAATCAGACCAACATTTCCCATCAATTGTTCGAATGGTTGCAAATGTTGCAATTTGATTTTGAGGAATCACATTTCCATAATGCCTTATCACAACTTGTTCAGCTGCAGAATCATGAGCCATTTTGTCGTGAATGTACACTTCGCAATTCAACAATGGCAATACATGCTGAATCCAAAGTCCGGAACAATTTGCTCCGCCAAACCCATGTCCATACCTTACATGAATCACATGACTCACAGTAGCTCTTACTGGAATCAATAATTCTGAGCAGATTTGCTCATTATTGCAAAAAGCATAAAGAACAGGTTTGATAAATGTTCCCAATCTGCTTTCAATCTTTACTTGAAAAAAGAAGATCCGATTGAAATAATGACTATTTCTTTCATGTTCTTGATGCACTGAATAGGGAGCAAACTCACATCTTCCTAGATGCTCTATGTTCATGAGGGTGACTTTTGTTCTGCCATCCTCATGAATCACCGGATTGCCTTGATGAAAAAGCGCATCCTCAAATGGCTTGCTCATCAGATCATAATCAGTATATAAAAAAATATCCGGTTGTAGCGGATCGGCTTTACCATCGGAAGGATGTTGAGCATAAAATGTCTCATCCAAAAAAAACAATGGTCTGAAATCAGTACCGGCCGAAGGATACCAAGCAATTCGGGCATCATGGCAAAGATTAGCAATAAAAGCCGAAAAATGTGTATTGCCTCTTTGTTCAAGTGCATGTAAAAATCTTGTGGACATTGAATAACCCCCAATAAATAAACGTAATAAAGAACCCTGATTCATCTTAGTTTCGAACTATATGAGCATTGTTTTAAACTCATATCATGTGTTAACGATACAAAGTTAATAAAATTATAATAGAGTAAAAAATATTTTTAATCAATAAAATAACCGAGTTCTCCCAAACGCTGTTTCAGTTTCGGGATATCGGATCTATTGACGATGATGCGGAACCCTTCTGCTCTTTTGGTTATGAGTCTTAACTCTGGGTCTGTTGCGAAAATTTGGGCCAATTCGGATTGATCTTTCAATTTGAACACTAGCGCTGCAGGTTCGGGGATGAGCGCATTTGCTTTGTCGATCATATTTTCGAAAAATTGTTCCCAATTATCAGGAAGGTCTTGTCTGATGATGCTTTTGAATTGCTGTATTCGTTGTTGGATGTCTCGTACAGAGTGACATCCTTTGGTGAATATTGTTGAATCTACTTGGAAAAATTGTCCGCTGATTCTACGAGCAAATTGAGTGAGAGCCAATTGCCTATGAGCAGCTGTGCCACGTACTGTGATCATGAGTCGCTCGGGATCGAGTAGATATGGATCTTCTTCCTGTGTGGACTTTGTTATGATATCTTCACTTTGTTTTCCAAGGAAAATCAAACCCAATTCAGTGATTCTTGCATATGCCAAGCCGTCCCATGGAGAAAGGAAGGTGAAGCCTTTCAATTGATAGTGATGATTTGTTGGTTTATTTCCAAGAAAATCAAGCATTCCCAATGAACCAAGTAGGCCTAATATGCCTCTTATCAATGATGGATAGATTGCCTCACGATAGGTGAGAGGATCTACCGGGGGTTTATCATAGGTTGACAGATTTAGATAAGCCGCTTCTTCTTTCGCCGGTAATTCGGGATAAAAGGGGGGTAGCTGTTCATGCACGATAAGTGAGTCAATCAAAGACTCTATATTCATCCACCCTTGTTTTGGGAACAAGTCAAGCAAATGGGGGATTCCTGCACAAATGGATGACAGATTGTTTTTAGTATGATTGTCATGTAGAAAATGCAGGAGATAGTCTTTGATGGGTAATGTATTCTTCACAAGTAATTCATAACATGCACGGGTTACATCTATTCCGGAACCTGTTGCAATGGTTGTATCATCGGGTGCATGCAACAATAACCAAATGAGAGCGGAGGTTTGAATTGTGTCAAATTCACGTTGATCAGGATATAGTTCGGGAAGGGAATACATCGAAATCAAAGATTTTGTCTTCTTTCTTTGCAATGAATTTGGTGATGAACATTCTTCGATATAAAAATCGGTCCTGATTCTCGGAATCAGATCTTTGATGATTTCGGGTAATCTATGCTCTGATTCATAAACGCACCATCCGCCTTTAGGGGCTTTTGGAAGTTCTGATGAAGTTGATGGAAGAGCTGAAATCGGTGCTTCCATTATTTCTCTGAAAGCAAGTTTTAATAATGGCGGCAGTGTAAACCAAACATTTTGGAATTTAGGTGCTTTCGATGTTTGTACTCTTCGCAGAAGTGGTGGAGTCAGCTCATCCAGAGCAAGTAATGAATATTCAGGTTTTGCGATTGCCATTGATGGCAAGACTGAATCTTCTGAATATTGAATCGTGGTTATTTCATCGCGATCTTTTGAAGAAGATTGAACAGCTTGGCAAGATCCACGCCAAACTACTGTTTCCAAGATGGCATAAACTGGTTTATGTAGATATTGCAATAGTGCTTCGGCAAGATCCGTTTGTACTACAATTGTAGCATACAGCATCGCAATCACAATCTTTTCAGGGGTCTCGGTTTGTTTTGCACCGTCGATGAAATCTTGCAAAGCAGGATGTGATGAGTGGATCAGAACTTGACCACGCAGATATTCTGTATAAACCATTGCAAGTTCTGCATGACTATAATGATCGCAAATATCCTGGACCAAGGGAGACAAATCATCTTGTATGATCATTTGTCTCTCCATCGCCTAATATGTACTCAATGTCTTCCTCAGTCAAAGCTTTTAGTGAACCACCATCCGTTGATATGATTGCATCGAATAACTCTCGTTTACGATCTTGTAGTTTGAGAATTTTTTCCTCAATGGATCCGCGAGCGATGAGTTTATAACTCAATACAGTGTTCGCTTGACCAATTCTATGAGATCTATCAATTGCTTGATTTTCTGCGGCAATATTCCACCATGGATCATAGAGGAAGATCATGTCCGCAGCCGTAAGATTAAGTCCCAAACCACCGGTTTTCAATGTCATGACAAATGCTCTGATTGAATCATCCTTTTGGAATTTTTCAACGATACTCTGTCTATTCGTGGAAGAGCCGGTCATAACAACATGACCGATACCTTCTTTTGTAAGTTCTTCTTCAATCGTGGAGACTGCACCGATGTAATTTGAGAATATCAAAATTTTATGTCCATTGGCCACTGCATCAACAACATGTTCCATCAGAACTTCTCGCTTTGGAGAAATGATAGTACCTTCGGTTTTTACTTCCGGACATGATGCTATTTGACGAAGATCGCTTAATGCCTGCAAGATGTGGAATTGTGATTTCTGCAAACCTTCTGCCTGAATTTCTTCACGAATTGTTTGATAATAGAAATTGCGTCTTTGTTCATAATAAGACATCTGTTCGGGTGACATTTCAACAAAGATTGTTTGTTCAATGCGATCAGGCAATTCTTTTGCAACTTCTTTTTTTAGTCGGCGAAGGATGAACGGGAAAATCTTTCTTCTGAGTTCCGATGCGATCTCCTTACTATTCTCTCTTTGTATTGGTGTTGCGTACATTCTTGTGAATTCGTCCGGTCCGCCAAACATCGAAGGATTCAAAAATCTAAATAATGCATAGAGCTCGCCGATATTGTTTTCAATAGGTGTGCCGGATAATGCAAATCTACATTCTGACCGTAGAAGCAGAGCAGATCGCGCTGTTCGAGAATTTAGATTCTTGATATTTTGTGATTCATCCAGCACCACCATATGAAATTCTTTTTCACGTAAAGCTTCAATATCATTTCTCAATACTGAATATGTTGTGAGGATCACATCGGATTTAATAGCCAAGTCCCAGTCTCTATTTCCACCATAATATGTATAGGTTGAGATTTGAGGAGCAAATTTCTTGATTTCTTGTTCCCAATTGAACAATAAACTTTTTGGCATGATGATGAGTGATTGCTTTTTCTCACCAGGATACAATGAAGCAAGCAATGCGATGGTCTGAAGGGTTTTCCCTAATCCCATGTCATCTGCCAAACATCCGCCGAGACGATTGTCATGCAAATAGCGCATCCATTTAAAACCCAATTCCTGATAATTACGGAGTTCGGTATTTAAAGATGGAATGGGTATGTCACGATCTTGATATGTTGAGAAGCCGCGGAATATGGATCTAGCTTTAGGGAATGCTTTTTCAGCGGCATTTTCATCAAGCAATTCTTCAATGATTGGCAAATCAAAAAATGAAATACGTGTCTTCTTTTTGGACTTATGAAAGATACGTTCAAGTTTTCGCATGAACTCTGCATTTGGCAATGCTTGAGTTCCATCAGATAATTGAACATATCCATGGTTTTTGAACATGGCTAATGCATCAAATACCGTAAAGTGCTCTTCATCAATCACAACTCCCACATCTCCTTCGAGAAAATCGATACCATGGCTGAGAGAAACTGATAATGTTGGAGTGACTGATTTGATTCTATATGTCTTGAGATTCTCAGAACCGTATACTACAAAGTTCTGGACAATATGTTCCAATTCTTTTCTGATGAATTCCCTTGCCAATTCTTCTTGAATGATGAATAATGTACCATCCACGATGAAATCGGAAGAAGTACGAGCAAGCTTTTTGATTTGAGACAATTTCTTTGAAAGTCCTTCAACAAGGGGTGCTATATCTTTGTCAAGAATTCGAGAAATCAACATTCTCTTCTCTGCCGGATTCACGGACACATAACGTTGAATGTCAAATTCTTCGATGAGAGTGGGTTCGGTTTCCGGAATGGATTGTGACATACGGAGATATAGCGTATTGTCTGCATCGATTTTCTCAATGAACACACATTGCTGAGTGGTAATGGGTTCGCCCTCTTCCACGATGAAATTGTCATATCGTATACTGATACCTGGATATGTACTCATCAATAGAGAAAGATATTTTTCCAATTCATGAGGGAAGACGAATGTTTGAAACAAACGCAATGATTGAGGTTTGCCACCAAGTGATTTGATATCAATTAATGTTCCTTGAGCATAGACACAGGTTTCGGTGATGGCCATGATGGGGCTGATGATCTCATGATTGTATTCCACCGCGAATGTTGTTTCAAGTTGAGGTTCCGCATCCTGAATTGTTATGATTACTTTCCCAAGTTGATCATTATCTGCGAATTGAATTGGACGCATTGCTGCATCAACGACATTTGGACAATTTCTCAATTGCCATAATACTGTCTCATTATCTGCCAGATATAATCTTCCCGATGGTTTTTCCCAATCAATCTGAAATGCAGTTCGGAGTTTTATGGCATCAATTAACTGTAAAATATCACGAACAGGGCCGGAATATCCTCGTGGATCCGGCTCAATATCACGCCTGCTATCATCTATGATGCGTAGATATGCACCATGTTCATCCACATTGATTTGAAAATACAATTGCAGCGGAGTTTCACGTTTGGAACCCGAAGAAACCGAGCGCCTTTTCATGGCTTGATATAAAGGAGATGTATTGTCCATATCTTTTGGCATTGTTATTGCAGTCCTATGTTTCATGAGTTTTTAATGAATCATAGGTTTTATCATGAGTTCAGCATTAATCGTCAAAGCCGTACCATGCTTTGGAGATGTTTGCGATGCCGATTATCGATTTGTCAGTGAGCGTGGAACTTTGCTGTCGGAGATAGAGCATGCATGCAAGGATACATTACATGCAATTTCCACCACTCAAGGCATTTCGGCTCTTACTTTGATGTGCACACGGAATGAATCAGGGAATTATACCGCTGAGATCATAGATTCCAGGACATCGGAAAGTCTCTTCCAAGTATTGCCTTTCTAATTATACTCCTCGCATTGCAGGATCCCAGATGAATTTATGCATCTGGAGCTGCATACGTACATTCAATGAATCTTCGAGTATCCATTCGGCCAATGATTTGAATGAGAGTGCATCAAACACGCAAGACATCAATACGGCTCCGCATACATTGCTTAAGTCATATTCTTCGATAATGTGTTTTGCCCATTCATAATCTGTTCGTGAGGCCAACACAAATTTCACTTCATCCAATTGTTTGAGTTTTCTCAAATTCGGGAGATGATTCAGTGAGCTCATTTTGGAATCAGGGCATTTCACGTCCATAATTCTAATGACTCTTGGATCGATATGTGAGATGTCCATATGACCACCTGTTTCAATTGCCACTGTATATCCTAATTCGCAGCAATGCTTCATTAAGCCATGTACAGCGATTTGTTCAAGTGGTTCTCCACCGGTGAACTCAATAAATGTACAATCATAACTCTTGATTTGGTCCATGATTTCACGACCAGTCATTGAAACACCACCGGTTCTCTTGTCCAGTGCATAAGGTGTATCGCACCAACTACAACGCAGTGAACAACCATGTAAGCGTATGAATACACAACGTTCACCTGCTCTTAATCCTTCGCCTTGGATTGAGTGAAATATCTCACTTACCAGGAATTCGGCTTCAAGTGGATTGATTGCATCTAACAGAGTGGTATCCGGTTGTGTGAATTTCGGCATTGAGATCACTCCACATCAATGTCAATTGCATGTATCACTTCAGCCGGCTTGACAGTGACTATGCCGGGTTGTTCGCATACAATTCCTGCAGCATAATTCGATAATGTTGCTGCCTCTTGAACGCTAGCCCCTCCTGCCATTGCTGCTGCGAGCATCGCAATAGTGGTATCACCTGCACCTGAAACATCAGATACTTTTCTTGCTCTTGTTGGAACAGATGACACATTACCATTATTTTCAAACAACATCATGCCCTGTTCGCCAAGTGTTAGAAGGACATTGCCACATTCCAATCTCTTCAGAAGTTCTTTGCCTGCTTTTTGTATATCATCTTCAGAACGTAATGAATATCCAAGCGCTTCTTGTGCTTCCTTCCGATTTGGTTTGAATACAGCCACGCCTTTATAATCAAAAAAATGATTGAATTTTGGATCTACAAAAACAGGAATATTTCTTGCTTGTGCGATTGAACAAATTGATTGAATCAATGATTGGGTCATAACGCCTTTATTATAATCTTCCAATATGATTCCTGACAAATCAGGGATATTCATAATTGATCCGAGGAGCATATCAGCTTCCGCATCACTAATAGCATCCCGGATCTCACGATCCACCCGAAGCATTTGTTGATTATTTCCGATAATTCTTGTTTTGACGGTTGTGGGTCTGTGATTCAGGCGAATCATGCCTGTGGAAGAGCAACCCATAGATTCGAGGATATCCAATAGAATTACGCCGGTATTATCATCACCGATGACACCACAGAGCAAGGGTTTAATGCCCAATGCCTGAAGATTCCCGGCAACATTTGCAGCCCCGCCAAGATGTAGGGATTCATGTTCCAAATCAATGACCGGAACCGGTGCCTCGGGGGAAATCCGACTGACGGAACCCCAGAAATACCGATCGAGCATGACATCGCCCACAACAGCAATGGTCTTTCCTGAGCTGTGAGATAGAATTTCTTGTGCTCTCGAAGAAGAAATGGATTGCATGATTTTACCTGCCAATTGCCTGAAAATTCACATACTTTGTACAAAAAAAAGCAAGTGGCGAAGATACGGAAAAAACAGGTCTTTTGCACGTTTTCTTTCATGGTGATTTGCCTCATTTGATGTGTCGGGAGTCCTGAAATCACAAGAATTATCGTATTTTTGCACTTTACGGCATAAGGCGGACGAGACAAATTTTCTACATGATGCCATGACTATACCCTTTTCTGCACAAGATATTGAGGCGATTGCCCGAGTGTTGGATATATCTCCGACGAAGCAGGATAGTGCGTGGACATGGCAAATGTCTAATAATGCAACTGGGCAGGCACAGACGATTATTGTCCATGAGTCAGTTGATTTTGGGAATGATGATACAAGTTCATTGATTGCCGTTCAGACCGGTCACGGATACTTTGAGTTGCATGGTTGTACCCATGTGATGTTATTTGAGCCGGATGAGGTTATTTTTTTAAGGGTTGACGATGTGCATGTTTCTAGCATGGTGATAGGAAAGAATTGCACATGTTCAATGTTTGCCCCGATCAAAAGAGAATTATTACGCACGGATCTGATACTTCTGGATCCTGCTGTGTTGATGTCAGCAATGCAAATGTCAATAGCGGAGAGTATTCTATCATGAGTTCTCGTAACAATAAAATACAAGTTCAGGTTTTCAATGATTCCAATCAGAAACCAGTTCCCCGGACAAAGATTCAGGAAGTGGTACGAAGAGTCTTTGCAAGTGAAGGAATCAAAGAAGCCGAAGTGAATGTGATCATCGTCACTGATGAGCGTATTCATGAATTAAATATTGAATTCTTGAAGCATGATTATCCAACGGATGTGATCACCTTTCCTATAAGTGAAGATCCGCTTGAAGGCGAGGTGTATATCAGTGCAGACACGGCTCGCAATCAAGCTGTTGAGTATGGAGTGACACTCACGGAAGAAATTCTTCGATTGGCTGCTCATGGTGCTCTTCATCTTGCAGGATATGATGATTCTACGCCTGAAGGCAAAAAGCAGATGAGTGTTCTTGAAACAAAATACATGCATGCCGGTAATTCACAAGGATGAGGTATTGATCATGTATGATCGCATCATGCAAATAATTTCCGAAATGATCGGCCGCATGCAGGAGGGTGACAAGCTCACTGTTATGCAGTTCAAGGAACTGGAAAATCGTGGGTTCACTGTTGCAGAGATTTCAACAGCTTTGAGTTGGATTGCTGAGCGTATAGAGAATTCCATGGTTGAGAAAACTGATCATGCAATGCGTTCAGAGCATTCGCATCGCATCTTGAATGATTCCGAGCGACTTATGTTTTCGGCTGAAGCTTGGGGAAAACTCATTCATTTCAGAGAGATTGGATTATTGCATACCGAGCATGTAGAAATGATCATTGAACGAGCATCAATGATGAATATCGGCACGGTTGACAATTCCACGCTCACGATGTTGATAGTTTCTTTATTGTTTCAGGATGAAGATTCTAAACACTCATTGCATCGCATGTTGTTGAAGGGTGATGAGCAGATTCATTGAGGCATGACCCCGTAGTTCAGCCGGATAGAACGCAAGTTTCCTAAACTTGATGTCGGAGGTTCGAGTCCTCTCGGGGTCGCTCCCTTATTCCTGGCCAGCTTCCGCCAATAGCTTCCACATTTCACGTTTCAGCACTTCTATATTCTCCCCTGAAACTGCTGATATCATCATAACAAGATGATTTTTCCCAAAATCCAGTGCTTCCAAAATTGGTCTGTCAGCATCGGTGACAGTATCCATTTTGCTGATACAAATGATGCGTGGTTTCTCAAGCATCGATGCATCATATTTCCGTAATTCTTCGCACAAGACGGTATATTCCTCAATCGGATCTCCACTCATTGCATCAAGAAGGAACACTAAAACTTTTGTACGCTCAACATGTCGAAGGAATTGTATGCCCAAACCTTTTCCTTCATGTGCACCCTCGATAAGGCCGGGAATATCAGCCATCGTGAATGAACGTTCATTTCCAACATAGACCATCCCAAGATTTGGTATCAATGTGGTAAAGGGATAATCGGCAATTTTTGGTTTTGCCGCAGACATCACTGAAATCAATGTGGATTTTCCTGCATTCGGAAACCCGACAAGGCCGATATCGGCAAGTATTTTCAATTCCAATTCCAAGGTGAATTGCTCACCGGGTTCCCCGGGTTCAAAATTCCTTGGTGCTTGATTGACCGAAGTCGTGAATTCCGCATTTCCCCGACCTCCTCTACCACCTTTTGCAATCATCATGCGCTGTTTGTCAACGGTAAGATCCGCAAGGACTTCCTGTGTTTCAACATTTCTGATGACTGTGCCGGCAGGGACGCGAATGATTTTGTCTTTTCCACTTTTGCCCGTACAACGGGAAGTTCCACCTTGCTTACCATCTTCGGCATGATATTTCCGTTCATAGCGAAAATCAAGAAGTGTGGTTAATTGTCTGTCGGCCTCAAAGATAATGTCGCCACCTTTTCCACCATTTCCGCCATCCGGTCCGCCAAGAGGTACGAATTTCTCTTTTCTGAAACTCATATGTCCTTTTCCGCCATTACCGGAAGAAACTTCGATTACTGCATTATCTATGAAATTCATATAAAGGTCCGATGCTACATTTATTTGATGGAAAAGCCATCATGTGCACAAAAATACGGTATTCCCACTGCATCCCCTCCACAACTGCATCGAAAATCGTAAATTGCATATAGGAAGGGAGTTTTTCCATCCATTATCGATTTGAGAATTATGCCAACTATCACATCATTGGATCCGCGCATCACTCGCGCACAACTTCCTGCAGATCAGGAACAGCCATTTGATCCAAAGGAACCGATGGATCAATTTCAAACATTTGAAGTGTTTGTTCAAAGTAAAACGGGTGGACATCATGCACATGTTGGATCTGTACATGCACCAACACCTGAGATAGCCATGTCTTATGCTAAAGAGCAATATGGTCGAAGAGGGCAAACCTTCAATATTTGGGTTGTAGAAACTTCACATATTCATGTGTTGGATCAAGCAGATGCAGATTTCTTTGAAACTGTTCCTGAAAAAGGATACAGAGAAGTTGCCGCTTATGCGAAAATTCGAGACAAAGTTGAAGCATTCAAAAAAAATCAAGGTTGATGATGTCCGGCAATGAGCATAATGAACACTATGTGGTAACAGCCAGAAAATGGCGTCCCCTGACATTCAAAGAAGTTGTCGGACAGGATCATATTGCCACAACATTGCGCAATGCAATGCTCACCGGAAGAGTGCATCATGCATATTTATTCACCGGTCCGCGTGGTGTTGGAAAAACAACTTCGGCACGCATCGTTGCAAAAGCATTGAATTGTTTGAATCCGGGTCCTGATGCAGAGCCATGTAATTCCTGTGCTTCTTGCAATGATATTATGGATGGTCGTTCAATCGATGTTATTGAAATCGATGGTGCCTCAAACAATAGCGTTGAAGACATCAGAAAGCTACGTGAAAATTCCCGCTATCCGCCGGTTCATGGTAAGTATAAACTGTATATCATTGATGAAGTGCACATGTTGTCGACATCGGCATTCAATGCACTTTTGAAAACATTGGAAGAACCTCCACCGCATTTGATGTTCATTTTTGCAACGACGGAAGTTCATAAAGTTCCTGCAACCATCCTCTCACGTTGTCAACGATTTGATTTTCGCAGAATGGAAATCGAGACCATCGTTGGGCAATTGAAAAAGATTGCTGAAGGGGAGGGTATATCCATCGATGAAGAGTCATTGATTGCAATTGCTCGCAAAGCAGATGGATCGATGCGCGACTCACAAAGTATCTTTGATCAAGTGCGAGCATTTTGTGGAAATACAATTATTGCAGCAGATGTGCACGATGCATTGCATTTGATAGACACGGAGTTCTTTTTCCGTATAAGTCGAGCAATTCGTGAGAAACATGTCGCTGAAATGTTTGCAATCGCTCGCGAGGTGATTGTGAAGGGGTATGATATTCAAGAATGTTTGAATGGACTTCTTGAACATTTTCGGAATATTTTGTCGGTACAAGCAACAGGTTCTACTTCTCTCATAGAAAGTAGCGCGTCTTATCTTCAGCGCTATGAGCAAGAAGCTACATTGTTCTCGCAAGCAGAAATGTTGCGATTGATGCATATAGTCACCACAACCGAACATGGCTTGAAGTTTGCCGCACAGCCGGGTGTACGCCTGGAGCTTGCACTCACTCAAATGGCTTCGCTCGATTCAATCATTGAAATATCCGAAGTATTGCAATCATTAAGGGGTGAACATGGTTCTGAACCAAAGCCAATAAGTACCCCTGAAAAAAAAACTCCTGATATAATCAATGCATTCGCTCAAAAAGTGTTCGAGAAAAAAGAAGAGGGTACTCAATCCACAATATCTCCTGAACCCCCAAAAAAATCATCACTGACTGTTGACATTCTTAATCGATGGGATGAATTCATCGATTCAACATCATCAATTCTACAATTTGCTTTGAATACGGTTGAGCCGAGAATCGAGAATGATACACTGTTCATTCATACTGAACTGTCATTTACATTTGAACAATTGAAAACAAATGCTGAAGCTCTAAAATCATCATTGCTGTCATTTTATGGAATTGAAATAGAAGTACAACTTGTGATAGGCAATGAAGGTGTTAATCAGGGCATGAAAAAATCCATCTTTGAATCCATAGCACCGCAAGAATCACATGCCCAAAATGGCGGACTAGGCATCATAGGTTCTATGCCTTCACAATTGGAAGCAATTGAACAAGCCAGACCAACTGTGAAAGAAAAAGATTTGAGTGAAGTGGAAAAAACACTCGTCAAGAATTTTGGTGCAAGAGAAATACCAAAACGTTGAATCAGATATGCTGATCTTTTAAACTGCCAACAAATCTCACATAGCGATCTATGTCTGATTTGGTGGTGGCAAGCCCCACTGAAATGCGCACTGCCCCTCGCATCTTTTTCAAGAAATTGAACATGTCGGAATAATTGCCTTTGGTTCTGCCGCTGAAAAACCGAGTCAATTCTTCAGTCGTGACGCAATTGAAGATTTCATCAATTCCCGGATTGCAAAAGCATCCCGATCGAAGTGATATCATGTGTTCATTTGCTTTCTGCTCTACGATCTCAAAAGGAACAGCGGATCCATCGGGGTTCAGAAATGTCATGATCACCGTTCCGCCGGTTTTGGATCTATCTTCCGGACCATACATATTGACTTGTTTCATGCCCGTGGAATGATGCATCGTTCGCAATTCATTGCAGAGGTATTTCATCAATGATTGAATGCGTTCTGAAATATTCTCACGACCAATGGACTCGATATATCTCAACCCAATCGTCACAGCCGGGATGTCAAGATAATTGATTGTACCATTTTCAAATCGTTCATGATTGTCATGTAGATAATGATGTGGAGAGAGCACCGCAACCATGGTGACATTACCCCCGGCGAACCAAGGTTTTTTGAGTAGATCAAATGAGGTCTTTTTGACGAGTAAACATCCGATGCCTGTTGGATATCCAAATATTTTATAAAATGACAATGACACAAAATCCGGCTGAACTTTTTTGAGGTCCAGTCTATTGGTCGGAGCAAATGCGGCAGCATCGAGAAGAACATTCCATCCACGTTCTTGTGCTTTTTGTATCCATGACAAATCATGCTTCACGCCGGATACATTCGATTGCCCGGGAAAAGCGAAAAGTTTGTGCTTTTTCTCTTTATGACCATCGAGCTCACGAAGCAATGCTTCTTCATCAATCATCAGATCTTCATAATATGTCTGAACATAGGTGAATGCTCCGTTTTTTGAACGACAATATTCCCGTATTCCATTTACTGAATTATGATTATCTGCAAGTAGTACAAACTGAGAATCTACCCCAAAAGGATAACATTCCCCAACAATATGGAGTGCTTCGGTTGCATTTTGTGTGAAAATGCAGAAATAGTCTTCAGCATTGAAAAACTTCAATACTTCTTCACGGGCTTCCTCTGTGAGCTTGGTTGCTAATTGCGAGGATGGATTTGTCGAATGAGGATTGCCGAAAACATTTTCACGCAACATTGCCTGATGTTGCATCAATTGAGATTCTGCATATAGATTGCCACCTGTATAATCCAAATAGACATGTCCTGCTTTGTCCAATCTCGCATACTCTTTTTCTCGAAGAGTATTGAACAAAGCATCATGCTGCAATGGTGATTGTGCATGACCGCTTTTGAAGGAAGAAAGTAATCTATGTATCATCTATATGTTGGCCATTTAATGTATAACGAAATTAGCATATTTTACACACTTACTATAAATCAAAATCATTGTGTTTTTAGTTTCTTCGCATGGTGAAAATATGGCAAGAACTAGCATTTATCTCAATTTCTCCGGAAATACCGAAGAAGCATTCTTGTTTTATAAATCCGTATTCGGTGGTGATTTTGGAAATGATGGCATTTCTCGATTTGGAGACATGATTCCAGATGAGAAAACTCAACACATGAGTGAAGCCGTAAAGAGAATGATTCTTCATGTGGAAATCGAGATTACAGGAGGTCTGATTCTCATGGGCACAGATGCTCCTGAAGAAATGGGATTTTCTCTCAAGCAGGGAAATAATGTGAATATCAATCTTGAACCCGATACAAAAGAAGAAGCTGAACGTCTATTTCATGGACTTGCTGATGGAGGTGTGATTTTACAACCAATGCAAGAAATGTTTTGGGGAGCATATTATGGTCATCTGCAAGATAAGTTCGGGGTGTATTGGATGGTCAATTATGCTATTCAATCAATTTCTTGATGATGTTCAATGCATGTGGTCCAATACCATGTTTCCCCGCAAGCGTTTGAATATCAGCTTTCTTAAGCGATTTGATCGTCTGCACTTCGAGATCAATCAGTGCGCGTAAAGCAGGCTTTGCAAGTCCGGAATGTCGTAATTCCGATTCCATCTTTGCAATTGCTTGTTCATATGAAAGTGCTTTCTTATGATTTTTCTTTATCTCACATTTCTGTTTTGATCGATTCTCTGTTTCATGTTTTCTCATGATTGCAATCTTCCTGATCAGTCCTTTGGGTAATTGTTTATCATAGGGAAATTGTATCGCTCCTTTGGTATGCTTCCATTCCCCAAGTTCATGTTCGAATTTCCTTATTCCCGAAGATGTAGGATAAAAACCAACATGATGCTTATTACCCGCAAAGTAAACCAAAACCTTCGACATGCGATATGCCGGCATCCCATAAGAAATACACTCTTCTGCATGGGGCAATGCATCAATTAGTATTCTGCGCATTTCATTGAGTCTTTCCCTGGCTTTACCCGAAAATGTGTCAAGATATATGTCAACGGAATTCTTCATGGTGGAATTTCCATAAAAAGGGCATAATAATCAAAAGATAATTTGCGTGTTGGAACATACATGTTCAAACACGTATATTTGAATCATGAAACAGTCGACAATTCATAATAGATTGAAACAAAAGCAGTTTCAAACTGCAACGCAACAGGCAATGTTGAGCATGTTGGTTGCAGCAGACATTATTAAACGCAAACAATCTGAAGTTTGTGCATCAAAAAACCTAACACATTCCCAATATAATATACTTCGTATACTGAAGGGATGCCATCCAGATGGGTACTGCAGAAAAGAAATCATTGAAAGAATGTTGGAGAAAGCTCCGGACGTGACAAGACTTATTGATGGACTTGTTACTGATGGAAAAGCCGAAAGGATTCAGAGTGAAACAGACAAACGTATGTCATTGACAAAAATCACTGAGGATGGGATTGCATTATTAGATGAGTTGCATCAACCAATGCAAGAATTTTCAACTGAACTGGATAAGCTCTATTCAAATAAAGAGTTGGTTGAGCTTTCGGAATTATGTGAAAGAATTATCGCACTTGACATAAAACCCGAGGGTGATAATCAGTGAGCATGCAGATTCACAAATCTGAAACTAGAGGTCATGCCAATCATGGATGGTTGGACACTTATCATACATTCAGTTTCGGCATGTATCATGACTCAAGCAGAATGCATTTTGGGATGTTGAGAGTATTGAATGATGATATCGTCATTGGTGGTGCAGGCTTTGGAAAACATGGTCATGATAATATGGAAATCATCTCCATACCACTGAAAGGAAGTCTTGCTCATACAGACTCTACAGGTAATGAAGGAATAATCTCGACAAGTGATGTTCAAATCATGAGTGCGGGAACAGGCATCATGCATGCCGAATACAATGCAAGCGAATCCGAGCTTGTGAATTTTCTTCAACTTTGGATATTCCCCAAAGAGCGGAATATCGAACCTCGCTATGATCAAATGCGATTTGATCATGACAAGTTGAAGAATCAATTATGTCCAATCGTTTCGAATAATCCGAGCATTGAGGCATTGCGAATAAACCAAGATGCAAGTCTTTACCTAGGGGAATTTGATGAATCAAAAATTGTGAAGCATCATATGGCATCAACGAAACATGGAGTGTATGTCTTTGTCATTGAAGGTATGGTTACAATATCAGGACAAGAACTGCAAAGGCGTGATGGAATGGGAATTCAAGATGAAGAATCCGTGTTGATTCACATTGCATCTAATTCCAAAATATTACTCATAGAAGTACCAGTATAAATCACTTTTCACTTTTTCACTTATCACACATTTTTTGGAGCAGGTATGAAATCCTTTATTACAATGATGGCAATCCTCATATTTGGAGCTTTGTCATCTAATGCGCAAAACACAAAATGGAATCTTGACAGATCTCATTCTTCAATCAAGTTTTCAGTAAGCCACATGGTCGTATCTGAAGCTGATGGAAAATTCGGCGATTTTTCAGTCAACGTCGCTTCTGACAAAGATGATTTTTCAGATGCAAACATCGATGTAACGATCAAAGCAACAACCATCAACACTGATGATGCAAAACGTGATGAACATTTGCGCAGTGCAGACTTTTTTGATGTAGCAAATCATCCGAATATCACATTCAAAAGCAAGTCTATGAAAAAGACTGGGAAAGGCACATATAAGTTGTCCGGTGATTTCACCATGCGTGGAGTTACTAAACCAGTTACACTTGATGTGAAATTTGGAGGCACACAAAAAAGCCCATGGGGTCAAACTGTTGCAGGCTTCAAAATCACAGGTAAAATCAACCGTAAAGACTATGGTGTTTCCTGGAGCAAGTTGCTTGATCAAGGTGGCGCAGTAGTTGGAGATGTGGTTGATCTTGTTGCGAATATCGAAATCACAAAATAATATCCTATCCTGATAGCCGAATGGCGCTTTGATTGTTCTTAAGTGGAGCAATCGATGCGCCATTCTTTTTTTAAGATAGCATTCACAGGTTTTGTAATTTCGAAAGAAATACAAGTGAACATATGAAAGCAGATGAATTACAGGTGTTTTCACCATATACAAGAGAATTGATTGATTGCGTTCAGATGCATAATCAGATTGATGCTGAGCGCATGGTGGAGCGTGCATATACTCTATTCAAGAATCGAGAATTACATCTTCCTATGCATGAAAGGATTGCAATACTCGAAAGACTAATCCCAATGATGGAAGAGTCAGTGGAATTACTCACCATCATGGCTGCAAAAGAAGGTGGTAAACCCTATCTTGATTCTAAGGTGGAAGTGCTGCGCGCGATACAAGGTGTGAAAAGTGCGATTGATACCATGCGTACAATGCATGGGACAGAAATCCCAATGGGATTGACTGAGGGTTCGCAACACAAAATAGCATTGACCATTCATGAACCGATTGGAGTGGTTTTTGCAATTAGTGCATTTAATCACCCTCTCAATTTGATTGTTCATCAAGTAGTACCGGCAATTGCAGCAGGTACGCCTATCATCATCAAGCCTGCGAGTTCCACCCCGAGAACATGCCTTACATTCATAGATATGCTTTATAATGCCGGTTTGCCTAAAGAATGGTGTCAAGCATTGATTTGTACATCTTCCTTGGCGCAACAACTAGTTTCTGATTCACGGATAGCTTTTCTTTCATTTATCGGTTCAGCAGAAGTAGGATGGAAATTACGTTCTTTGCTTGCCCCGGGAATGAGATGTGCATTAGAGCACGGAGGTATGGCGCCGAGTATCCTTGCCAATGATGTACATATCGAAGAGTTCGTGCAAAAAATCGTAAAGGGTGCAATGTATCATTCAGGTCAAGTATGTGTGAGTACACAGCATTTGTATGTGCATCAAGCATGCCTTGATGAAGTGGCATTAGCATTGAAGGAACATGTTCAACGATTCAAAATCGGAGATCCGCTTCAACATGATAGTGAGGGTGGTCCGCTTATTCATCCGAATGAAGTGAAAAGAGTTCAGTCATGGATTCAGGAAGCCGTTGAACAAGGAGCAAAGATAGTCTCAGGAGGAAATATATTGTCTGAAACAATGCATGAGCCAACAGTGTTATTACAACCGGCCATCAATGCAAAGGTATCTACTTCGGAAATATTCGGTCCTGTTTTGTGTTTGCATGCATATTCAACCATGGAAGAAGCAATCAACACCATAAATTCTTCATCGTTTGGATTTCAGGCATCAATATTTACAAAGAATACTGATATTGCATTCAATGTGATGTCATCATTGAATGCTAGTGCCGTTATGCATAATGATCATACGGCATTTCGAGTGGACTGGATGCCTTTTGGTGGACGCAATCAATCAGGATTGGGTTGGGGAGGAATTCCTCATTCAATCAGAGAATATTCAAGAGAAAAGATGATGGTCTTCCATTCTCAATATCTAAGGAGATGAAGAATATGAAATGTTATATGGTCAATATCACATTGCCGGAAGAATTCACTCCTGAATTCATGGCTTTGATACCTTCTCAAAGGGCCTATATCAATAAGCTGATGGGTCG
>SXZI01000046.1 GCA_005788035.1 Bacteroidota bacterium | reverse complement strand
TCGCTTTCTTAACGAGGTTCCAAATCTGTGTGCAAGATAGATGAGTCGAAGTAGTGACATCTTAGTTTGCAATGAAATTCACAAGTTTACCCGGAACAATGATCGATTTTCGAATGGTGAGTCCTTCAAGATGTTTCTTGATCACTTCATCATTCAATGCGATGTCCTTGAGTGCATCTTCATCTGCATCCGATGGAACGATAGCGCGTGAACGAATCTTGGAGTTCACCTGCAATACAATTTCAACTGTTGACTGTTGTAATTTGTCGGGATTATATTCCGGCCAATCAGCTTTTGTGATTGAATGCTCATTTCCAAGTATCTGCCATAGTTCCTCACAAATATGAGGTGCAAAAGGAGAAAGTATGCGAATGAATGCGCTCATTGATTCGTGTGAGCGAATTTCACAAGCGGTGAATTCATTCACAAGAATCATCATTTGAGAAATTGAGGTATTGAAACTCAAAGACTCAATATCTTCACCAACTTTTTTGATGGTGGAATGAAGAACAAATTCAATTTCAGGAGAATCGTGATGTCCTTTCTTCACTGATGAAAGAAGCTTTCCATCTTCATCGGCAATCAATCTCCAAGCGCGATTCAAAAATCTATTGACTCCCTCAACTCCTTTTGATGACCATGGTTTTGCGGCTTCCAGAGGCCCCATGAACATTTCGAAAAGCCGTAATGAGTCCGCGCCATATTGTTTTACGATATCATCAGGATTGACAACATTGCCAAGTGACTTGGACATCTTTCTTCCATCTTCACCAAGGATCAGTCCTTGATGAAAGAGCTTTGCAAAAGGTTCTTTGGTAGATACAAGGCCATGATCGAATAACACTTTATGCCAAAAGCGAGCATATAACAAATGCAATACTGCATGCTCAGCACCACCTACATATAAGTCTATGGCACCGCTATTCTCATTTTTTCCAGACCAATATTGTTCTTTGTTTGTATCGCAAAATGTATCCGGATTATGCGGGTCCATATAACGCAAATAATACCAACATGATCCTGCCCATTGAGGCATGGTATTTGTTTCTAGTCGACCCACTTTACCTGTTTTGGGATCATGCCATTTGATCCATGCATCAACGGTTGCAAGGGGTGATTCACCGGTGCCTGCAGGTTTGTATTCTTTTACTTCAGGCAATGTGAGTGGCAATTCATCATATTCAAGTGTGCGCTTCGTACCATCTTCGTAATACACGATTGGAATCGGTTCGCCCCAATATCGTTGTCTGGAGAATAACCAATCTCTCAATCGGAATTGAATTCTTCCATGACCGATTCCAGATTGTTCCAACCACTCGATGCATTTCTTCTTCGCTTTCTCGGTTGGCAATCCCGAAAATGAGACCGTATTTGGATTATCCGATGCCATGGATATGGCATATTCTGTATATGCTTGTGCTTGAACATCAATGGAGCCATCATCAAGAGGTTTCACAACTTGAATGATAGGCAGAGAGAATTGCGTGGCGAATGCATGATCTCTTTCATCATGTCCCGGTACCGCCATGATGGCACCCGTGCCATAGTGAGCGAGAACATAATCGGCAATCCAAATTTGTATTGGTTGCTCGGTTGCAGGATTGATGGCGAATGCGCCGGTATTCACGCCCGTTTTCTCTTTGGATAATTCGGTTCTCTCCAAATCGCTTTTCATGGAAGCGGAAATGCGATATTCTTCCACAGCTTTCTTTTGAGCATCTATCGTAATAACATCAACAAGTGGATGTTCAGGCGCAAGCACAAGATATGTTGCGCCGAATACGGTATCCGGTCTGGTGGTGAACACGTGTACCGAATGAGTATCATCAATCGTGAAAGATATTTCTGCTCCTTCTGATTTCCCGATCCAATGCTTTTGCATTTCTTTTGTTGAAACGGGCCATTCCACCAATTCGAGATCATTAAGCAATCTATCTGCATATTTTGTGATGCGAATCATCCATTGTCGCATTGGTCTGCGTTCAACGGTATATCCTTTTTCTTTCCATTCATCCACTTCTTCATTCGCCAATACTGTACCCAATTCCTCACACCAGTTGACGGGGATATTTGCGGTGTAAGCCAAACGACAAGCATCTTTATATGCTTCAATTTCTGTGGCATTGGTTATTTCATCCGGTATCGGCAAATCGGAAATGGGGCGTGACTTTTGGAGATTCTCATCATACCATGAATTGTATATCTTGAGAAACATCCATTGCGTCCACTTATAATAGGAAGGTTCCGTAGTGTTCACGGAGCGATTCCAATCATAACCCAAACCAAGTAGATTCAATTGTCTTTTGAAATTATCAATATTGGTTTCAGTAGCAATTGAAGGATGTATTCCTGTAACCATTGAATAGCGTTCTGTTGGCAAGCCGAATGCATCAAAACCCATTGGATGCAAAACATTGAAACCACGAAGAGTTTTATATCGAGCGATGATGTCTGTGGCGGTATATCCTTCAGGATGCCCTATATGCAATCCGGCTCCGCTGGGATATGGGAACATGTCTAGCACATAATATTTTGGTTTTGAAATATCTTCTTTGACTGCATAGACATTATGCTCGGCCCAATATTTCTGCCATTTGTTCTCGATTTCTGCGAAAGGATAGGATGCCATGATTTGTCCGATGATGATATTATTTATGCTTCGAGCGATTGCAATGCACACATTGAAGCATAGATTCCGCCGAGTGCCACCAATTCCTGATGAGTACCTGATTCAACAATTCTACCTTGCTCAAAGACATGAATGCAATCAGCATCGATGATTGTTGAAAGTCGATGAGCGATGATCAATGCCGTTCTGTTTTTCAATACATCTGCAATTGCTTCTTGGACAAGGCGTTCTGACTC
>SXZI01000045.1 GCA_005788035.1 Bacteroidota bacterium | reverse complement strand
TCTATGCATGAGGTATATGAAGCATTGGATACAGCAGGATTTGAGATTATCGAAAGGTTACCAATGTTTTATCTTATGGGATATCCTGTAGATACAGCATCTTCTTGGCCGGGAGCATTGTGGAACTTGTTCATGTATCCGGTCAGAAAAAGTGAAATCGTGGGAATGATTTATGCTGCGATTTTATATCTACCTGAACTTTTGTGTATTTCAATCTTACCGGAAAGTCCCACGACTGAATTGTTGGTATGTAAAAGAAAAGCCCGATGATTAATCGGGCTTTCTTTTTATCCTAGATAGGATCGTAATGCTTTTGATCGAGAGGCATGACGCAATCTGCGAATTGCTTTCTCTTTGATCTGTCGAACCCGCTCTCGTGTAAGATTGAATTTTTCTCCGATTTCTTCGAGCGTTAGGCAAACTCCATCCAAACCAAAATACAACTTGATTACTTCCGCTTCTCTTTGAGATAATGTGGTAAGTACTTGTTGTACTTCAACGCGCAAAGATTCACGCATCAATTCTGAGTCCGGTGGTGGTTGCAAATCATTTGGAAGAATATCCAGCAAACGATTGTCCTCACCCTGCACGAATGGCGCATCAACAGAAAGATGTCTTCCGGAAATTTTAATCGTCTCGGCAATTTCCGCAACGCTCATGTCCAATTGCTCTGCAAGCTCGGCAGCTGTCGGTTCACGCTCATATGCCTGCTCGAGTTCACTGAATTTTTTTCCGATTTTATTCAAAGCACCAACACGGTTCAACGGAAGACGTACAATACGTGATTGTTCGGCAAGTGCCTGAAGAATGGATTGTCTGATCCACCATACAGCATAAGAAATGAATTTGAAACCACGTGTTTCATCAAAACGCTTTGCCGCCTTGATCAAACCAAGATTACCTTCATTGATCAAATCACCAAGCGATAAGCCTTGATTCTGATATTGCTTTGCAACACTCACCACGAAACGCAAATTGGCTTTCACAAGACGTTCGAGAGCAAGTTCACCCTCAAATCCGCCCTTCTTGATCAATTTTGCGAGATCAATTTCATCATCACCGGTAAGGAGTTCAACGCGGCCGATTTCCTGGAGATATTTATCCAGTGATTGACTTTCGCGATTGGTATATTGTTTCGTAATTCTCATTCGCAGCACCTGAAATTTTCATTGTTTGTCATTTGACAACAGCTTGTCTTAAACGATATGTTTCCGTCATTATTGTAAGTAATAATAACTTATTCCATCACTTTCGGGACCTTAAAAAAGGTTTCATTATTGCTCGGAGCATTCTCCAAGGCCTGCTTTACCGAAAGTGATTCTGACGGCACATCTTCTCGGAATACATTGGGAAGATCGAGAACATGCGACATCGGCTCCATGCCGGTCAAATCCATTGAGTTTATTTCATCTATCGCTCGAACTATTCCGGAAAATTCCTCGGCAAAAGCTTCGATTTCCGAATCAGTGAAACGTAAACGTGATAAATCGGCTATCCTTTTTACCGTTTCTGAGTTAATTTCGCCATTTGGTTGCATTTTGGAACTCTTGAAGAGGTATTTACCGATTCACTTAATCCCGTGTAAATACATGGGGTTGCAAAAATACGAAAATTTACCGACCAAGCGATGTACTTTCTTGATTTGGGCTTGAGCCATGATTATTGTACTTTTGTGTGCCCCCCATGAGAGCGAAATGCTCTCTTTTTGCAGCATTGAAGAAGAATATGGATAAACTTATCATACAAGGCGGTCGGAAGCTTTCCGGCTCTGTCAGAATTTCCGGTGCCAAAAATGCGGCATTGGCCCTCATCCCAGCAGTACTTCTGGCTCCGGGAAAGAATATCATCTCCAATACTCCCAATATCAAGGATGTACGAACCATATCCCGCTTGCTTGAAGCGATGGGTGCTGTTTGTTCACTGGATGGTGAGAGATTGTCTATAGATTCATTTGGAGTGAATTCATTTGAAGCTCCTTATGAACATGTAAAGCAAATGCGTGCATCAATCAATGTGCTTGGGCCATTACTCGCGCGCTTTGGTGAAGCAAGGGTATCATTGCCCGGTGGATGTGCATTTGGGCCTCGACCTGTTGATCTTCATTTAAAAGGGTTTGAAAAACTTGGCGCCGAGATTACTATTGAAAATGGATATATCCATGCAAAAGCTCCAAAGCTCATGGGTAACAAAATCCATTTCGACATTTCGAGTGTTGGAGCAACTGAAAATGTGCTGACAGCCGCGGTGATGGCCAAAGGTACAACAGTGTTGACAAATGCTGCGATGGAACCTGAAGTTACAGCACTGGCTGAAATGCTTGTAAAAATGGGTGCAAAGATTCATGGAATAGGCACCACTACACTTACAATAGAGGGAGTTGATGTATTACATCCTGTTGAGTTTGAGAATATACCAGATAGAATAGAAGCTGCTACATTTCTGATAGCTGCCGCTATGACAAAAGGGAATGTGTATTTGGAAAATACGGCGCCCCATCATTTGGATGCAGTGTTAGCAAAAATGGAAGAAGCCGGTGTCAATGTGAAGATTGATGGAACCACGATCCACGTGGAAATGGATCGTCCACCTTTTCCTACAGACATGACAACGGCAGTTTATCCAGGATTTCCCACTGATGTTCAAGCACAGTGGATTGCTTTCATGCTATGCGCTGAAGGTACGAGTCGGATAACCGACACAATTTACCATACACGTTTTCACCATGTGCCCGAATTACAGCGATTGGGCGCTCATATAGAAATGGCAGAAAATTCGGCAATCGTTTTTGGTGGAAATCCGCTCACCGGAGCAACTGTCATGTCATCAGATTTGAGAGCAAGTGCATCTTTGCTGATATCTGCTTTGATTGCCGATGGAGAGAGCGAGGTATTGCGCGTATATCACATTGATCGAGGCTATGAGGATATAGAGAAGAAATTCGGAAAACTTGGAGCCATGATAGAACGTGTCAAAACAGAAGAGTTCTAATATCATCCATACACTGTTGTATTGCTTTCTGATGCTCTGTGCAATTCAGACACTGCATGTTCATGCCCATGCTGCAATAAAAAAAGCAAAAAAGGGAAAGTCTACGCAAAAAGCAATCAAAGCATCATCAAAAAAGGGATCGCTCAAACGAGCCAATAATGGTTCCAAGCAAAAATCAACATCCAATTCAGCATTGAGTGCAATCAAACGAGACATCGAAAAAGCAAAGAAAAAAGTTGGGGAATTAGAATTACAAGAGAAGAATGCCATGAAGGGATTGGCAACTGCCAAGAAAAAACAATTGATGGTGAAGGAACATGTTGGTAAGCTTATGGGGGAAGTAAGAGAGCTTCAAGATACGCTTGAAACCATCCGCAAAACTGAAGCGACCATCCAGCAAAAACTGAATGTTTCTCGAATGACATATGCAAGAATTGCTAAGAAATATCAAGCATTGATGCAGAAGCATGCGCCAGATATTGCCATATCTCCCGATATTCTTTCGGGTTCAATGCAATTACTTGGTCAATCCTCTATGAATCGATTGCCGTCATATCTTCGACAAATGCACACAAAACTTACATTGCAGATGAAAGAAATGCAGTCACTGCAGGGAGCTTTGTCCAATCAACAAGAACAAATATCCATAAATAGTTCAAGGCAAGAACGATTGCTTCGCGAGTCTGAATATGAACAACAAAATATTCGGAATATCCTGGTCGAACAGAAGAAAAAACTAGAATCCGTTCGATTAAGCAAAGAGGAAGTACAGAAACTCATTGTCAAAAAAGAACAGAGTGCAAGGCAATTGTCAGGACTGATTTCAAGTATGGTTCGTAATGACATAGTCAAGAAAGAAGAAAAAACGTCTGCCGAAAAACCAACGCATTCTCAAGAGAAAAAACGTCTTGGTGAAACTCCCAAAAAAACAAGCGATATAGTTTCCAAAAAGGAAACACAATCCGAAGAGCCACAACGCATCACACAAAGCACAGTGCAAACTCGCAATGACAATACACGTGTGGAATCGCTTTCGGGATCATTTTCCGGTGGATTCAGATGGCCATCATCGGCAAAGAGAATATTGCGAGGATTTGGTCAGTATAAAAATTCAGTGACCAATACCGTTATGGACAATCCGGGTTTGGATATTGCTTGTCAGGCAGGTAGTTCTGCAATGTGTGCCGCAACAGGTATAGTTTCACTTGTTCATTGGCTCCCCGGTTATAATTCAATGGTTATTGTCGATCATGGTAATTCATATAGAACAGTATATGCAAATCTTGCCTCTATTTCAGTGAAAAAGGGTCAGAAAATCGAAGCCGGGGGATTGATCGGCAGAACCACACAGTCCGTAGATGGGGAATTTCTTCATTTTGAAATCTGGAAAGGGAAGCAAAGGATGAATCCCATGGCTTTTCTTCGCTAAGTAATGCCCGCACAGACCTTTCAAGCCATGATGATTTTGTATCTTCGTGGTATACGATTGCGTGAATGTATATGAAATTTCTTCAAACGATATCGATATGGCGTTCACTCACCAAATGGCAGATCAAGGTACTCCTCGCAACCTTTGCATTTGCTATGATGGTGAGCGTCCTCTTATACACTCAACAATTGGCCAATGAATTGATTCAGAGGGAGAAAAGGATTGTCACATTTTATGCAGACATCTATAAACATTATCTCTCCGATGTAAATAAGAATGCTGATGACTTCTTGTTTCTTCTTGATCGCATTGTGCCTTCCATTTCCTTCCCCGTGATTTTCACTGATGCTAATGGAAATCCAAATAGACCCTTCTCAGAGTATACACTTAATATTGAGATTGATACTTCTCTAGCGCCTGATAGACTGAAAGTTCAAGAGCAGAAATTGGTTGACTTGCTGAAAACAATGGGTGAAACATATCCACCCATTCTTATTAAAGATGCCGATGGGATGATGCTCGGTAAAATATATTATACAAATTCAGCGCTTATTCGGCAGATGCAGTTATTGCCTTATATCGAAATCATTATTGTTTCAGCATTTGTGTTGATCGGATATATTGCCTTCAGTTATGTGCGAAGAACAGAAGAATCCAATGTATGGGTTGGTATGGCAAAAGAGGCGGCTCATCAATTAGGAACCCCACTTTCAAGTCTGCTTGGTTGGTTGGAAATTCTCCGACTAAATAATGATAATCCATCTTCTGTTCAAGAAACTGCTAAGGAAATGGAAAATGATTTACATCGATTGAATACAATTGCGAATCGTTTTTCTAAAATTGGATCTGAACCAACGAAACGTCGTGAAAACATCTCCGAAATCGTCGAAAAAGTATGCACCTATTTGGAAAAACGAGTTCCACATCTTGGAAAAAAAGTATCTATCGATCGTAATTTGGAAGATGATATCTATGTACTTGCCAATGGTGAACTCCTCGAATGGGTATTTGAAAATGTCCTGAAAAATGGTGTGGAATCCATAGAAGCTCAAACAGGATTGATAACCGTCACTTTGTCCAAGCTTACAAAAGGAAAAGTTATCATCACACTGAAAGACAATGGAAAGGGTATGTCCGGGCAAGTCCGAAGACGCATATTTGAGCCAGGCTTCACTACAAAAAAACGTGGCTGGGGTTTAGGATTATCACTTTCAAAACGCATCATTGAACGATATCATGATGGTAGGATTTTTGTGAAAGAATCTGTTATTGGAAAGGGTACAACTTTTGTGATTGAATTGCCGGTGATTGCATGAAGCTTTTATGCGTATTGCTTGTTATTGCATCATTCAATCTCATGGGGGCAGATGCAATCCTCTTTAAATTCAAGGTGGGTACCGATGCATTTGCTCAATGGAAGAATGCCGGAAGAAGAGGCAGCATTTCTCAATTGCAAACAGTGATAGGAAATCATGCTAGCAGTCCATTCGTACGCGAAGCATTGATCACAATGCTGAAGAAAAATAAAAAAGAGAATATCCTTTCAGCTTCACATCCTTTGGAACGAATCGCAATTCTACACATTGAATCCGATATTCCAAATACAAAAGCAATTCGCATGATTGCTTCATTGCCATTCGTAGAATATGCAGAGTTTCTGCCGACACATGCATTGATTCAGCAGCCTGATGACTCACTTTATGGATATCAATATTACCCCGCAATGATTGGAGCTGATTCCGCATGGGTTTACTATGATCAACAAAACAATAAAGACTCTCTTATCATTGGCATCGTAGATACAGGCGTTGATCCTCTGCATGAGGATTTGTCTTCCGTCATGTATATGAATCCAGGTGAAACAGGCATCGATTCCATTGGTAATAATAAATCTGCAAATGGTTTAGATGATGACAGAAATGGATTCATAGATGATTGGCAGGGTTGGGACTTTGCAAGTGGTATTGATCCAGTAAAGGGTGATAATCGTGCTGTTCCGGGTCATCTTCATGGAACTCATGTAGCCGGTATCGCATGTGCCATCTCGAACAATAAAAAAGGGATAGCGGGGATTGCACGCAATCATCGCATTCTTCCGGTAAAAGTTGGTTTGGATGATTCCGACGCTGTGAATGTCACTGGCGGCTATGAAGGAATGCTATATGCTGCAATGATGGGAGCAGATATCATCAATTGTAGTTGGGGATCTCCAACATCTTCCATTGCAGAACAAGAAATCGTGAACGAAGTTTTGCAATTCGGGAGTGTGATTATTGGTGGTGCAGGAAATGATCAATCAGATATGGCATTTTATCCTGCATCATATCGAGGTGTGGTGAGTGTTGCTGCTATTGGTCCGGACACATTGAAAGCCGGGTATTCAAATGCCCATGGAACTGTTGACATCAGTGCTCCTGGCTCATTTATCTATTCCACAGTTCTCGATAATGGTTATGGTTATTCCAGTGGAACCTCAATGGCTTCACCTATTGTCGCCGGTGTTGCTGCATTGGTAAAGTCACTGAATCCCACTCGGTCCAATGAACAGATCGCAGGCATATTGAAATCGAGTGCTGTGGACATATCAGCTAAGAATCCATTATATGCACTAGGGCTTGGATCCGGAATGATTAAAGCATATGCTGCGATTTCCATGAATCAGCCTCGATATGTTGAAATCACTCAGACGGAATTTTCAGAAATCAATCCCAATGGCATGTTCACTCCTGGTGAGCAAGTTGAATTATCTGTAGTTGTACATAATCTATTGGAAGATGTTGATTCTTGCACTTTGATCATCCACTCCGAGGATGTGAAATATCCGGTAACAATTCTCAATGATACGATTGTATTGGGGCAATTAAAAGCATCGACCATTTATGCAATAGCCGAAAAAGTACAATGTATACTTCCGCAATCTTCACCATTCAATCATCGAATTGTATTGAGATTGGATATTCAATCAGGATCAAAGCGTATTGGACGAGGATTTGCTGAATTGATCATCAATCCAACGTATAGAACGATGATGGCTAATGACATGCATCTTACGGTCACAAGTCAAGGCCATATCGGATATAATGATTATCCGACAAATATGCAGGGAATAGGCATCACATTTCCACCAAATGATCAAAGTGTTCTTTTTGAATCTGGATTCATTGTTGGTACATCAGCAGAACAACTTAGTAATGGCATTCGTGATATTTCTGGTGATGAGCAAGAGAGATCATTTTATATTCGTTCATCAGTCGAAGTTGCAAGCCCCGGACAAAAAGCCGAAGCTGAATCATATGCACAGTTTGCTGATTCTGCGCGTGCGATAGATGCAGGGGTTTCGGTTGAACATCGCATATATCAATTTGATAAAGAGGATATTGATTCAACCGTATTCATCACATATGATATTAAAAATGAGCGCAATAGTAGAATGGATTCCTTGCATGCGGGAATGTTCTTTGATTGGGATATTGGTCCGAGCGGACAAAACAATATCTGTTCTTTTGAAATGGATGAAGGTTATGCTCATTGCTTCAGCACCGTTGATTCAACGCTTCCTCATATAGGTATAACATTGTTGAATGATGTTCCTATCCAATTTCATGCAATCGATAATGATGGAAGAAGCAATGGATTTTCCATTTATGATGGATTTTCACGAAATGAAAAGTGGTTTGCATTATCTGGGGGCATTAGCAGAGCAATGAGTAGATCAACAGATGTGTCGATGATCATAGGCGGCGGTCCATTTGGCTTAGATCCTGGGGCCCGTCAGCAAATCGCTTTTGCAATTGTTGCCGGATCTACAAAAAGCGATATACATAATGCAATTCTCAATGCACGCAGTGTTGCAAAGCAAAAAGGGATTGCATCAGGATTTACCTGGAATGTTTTGCCTGAAAAATCCAGACTAATTGACATAGTGATTTCACAAGATGAAATGATTCGGATTGACTTTGAATTGTCGAAGCAGGAAATGGTCGAGTTCGCGATATATTCAGTGCAGGGTCATGTTTTGTATACTTTGCCTTCAAAGCCATATGATGCCGGACAGTATGCCGGTACTTTTATGTCATTTAAGGGTATCCCATCCGGAGTGTATTTTGTGCGCATGAGTACGGGGAGTGCTCATGATGCGCTTCCTTTCATTCTGATTCGATGATCATGGAATGGTGATGCGCTTTCTTACAAAGCGATCATTGCCTAATCTAACCTCAGCCACATAGTCGCCAGATGGCATGGGTCTGCCTTTATCATCTCTACCGTTCCATGTCAATTGATATGTTCCTGCAGTTTGTAAGCCCTGAAACATCAAAGCCACCTCTCTTGCTGCTGTAGAATAGACAATCACTTTGACTTGCATTGTGAATTCAACCATATATCTAATTACGGGAGAAACATCTTCTGCCAATCCGAAAAATGTTGCTATTTCATTCAAACCTATGTTAATTCCACCGCGAAGGCCTCCCGGTCTGCCGGTTGGAATTGCTTGTGAACGCGCAATCATTTCTTCTCTTTGAACGATGTCTTCCGAGCGAGGTTGATAGTATTCAGCAGGAAGATCAAGATTGCGTAATGCTATCGCGAAAGGGTTTTCTTGTTCTTGCTCCCGCATATTGGCAATTCCCATCGATATTATTTTTGCATGCATTTGTGCAAGAGTCCCGGGTGCTATTCCCAAGCGTAACATGCGATAATATGCTGAATCCTGTTCAGGTGTAAATGTATTTTTGGAACCGGGAATCAAGGATTCTTTCACGGTTACAGTATCTTTACGAAGAGTATCGCCTGTGATTGTTTGCAGTGGTGTGAGTTTGCGTGGTTTTTTGATGATGGTGTTTATTTTCGCTGTGTCTTCTTGTGCTAATGCTCTCAATGACAATGCATCCGTAGTGAATGACATTGCCAAAAATGTGGCGCATATGATGAAGATTTTCCGCAAGACAAAATATCGGTTGTGATTATTGAAGGAGAAAAGAAAGGCCGACATGTGCCGGCCTGTGATCTGTTTCAATTATTTGCTTGTTAAATCTGACTTCTGCTTTTCTGAAAGCATGTCGAGCAAAGTTATTGAAGGCGCTTCAGGAAGTGGACCACTTGGTTCATCTCTTTCTCTGGGCTCTCTTTGTCCACGTGATTGCTTTTGCGGTAAAGCATCCAATTCGTCTTGAGTATATATCGGGGCCAAAATCAATGACTCTGTCTCGCCATTGGAGTCTATGACTACCGTTTCTACTGTGTCGCCGATAGCAAATGAATGTTTGCCCGGTACAGGCTTCACTCTGCCTTTCGGAATAAAACCATCGAAATCGGCATTGACATCAACCAAATATCCTTTCTCGTGGACTTGTTTTACTTTGACCGTAGCATGAGTTCCGGGGGCAAATGTTTCGGTAACGGTTTTCCATGGATTTGTTTGCAAATGTTTGATGCTGAGACCAACTCTTTTTTTCTCTGAGGAAGCATTGAGAATTGCCACTTCTACCGTTTGGCCTTCCTTGATCATATCCTGTGCATTCACATTTCTTTTGCCCCAAGCAAGATCGCCATTACGGAGAAGCCCTTCAATGCCGGGTTGCAATTCAATATAAGTTCCAAAGTCAGTAAAGCGTTTCACGATTCCTTTTACAACAGCACCTGTTGGATAAGTTGTCTCAACAGAATCCCATGGCGATGCAATGAAATCTTTGGTGCTTAAACCCATTCGTAATTTGTCTTTGTCAATCGACGTAATTGTTGCCTTTACGGTATCACCTTTCTTAAACAGTGATGCAGGATCTGCTACTCTAAATGAAGCCATCCGAGAAACATGCACCATTCCCTCAACGCCTTGTACATCGATGAATACACCGAAAGCGGTGATGGAAGACACGGTTCCCTCGACAATGTCTCCTTCCTTTACTTTTGAGAAGAAATCTTCTGAGAGCAATTTCTTTCTGCTAGCAACAATTGTTGCTCGGCCTTGCTCATCCTTTTGAATTTCTGAAATGTTCACGGTTAGCGTTTTGCCAACAACTTCATTCAATTCTTCAACTTGAGGATTTCTTTTCAATCCGAAATGTGAAGATGGCATAAACAATCGCATGCCATTATAATTCAAACGTAAACCACCTTTTATCCTTTCAACAACGACTGCTTCTATCGTTCCACCTTCATTGAAAATGGTTTCTAAAGCAGCGAGCATTTCTTCTTCCTGCTTCTTGCGCTTCTCGCGTTCTTCCTTGCGCTTTTCTGCGGCAGATGGTTCTTGCTCAATCACAACTGATTTTTGTTCATCTGTTGTGACTGCTTCGATTGTTTCAGGGGAAGGCGTTGCCAATGTTTCAGGCACTTGCTCCGACTGAGTTGTATGTACAGGAGTTTCGGTTGTTTGTTCTGTTGGAACAGATGACGTTTGTTCCTGATTGTTGAGCTCTTGTTCGGACATAATACGTACGCTGGACTAATGATGAAATGAATGTTGAAGATCATTCAACATTCGAGCAATTGTTATGTTAACAAAGATACGAAATAGAACATACAGGGCAAACATGCAAAGATTGCAGTAACAAGTTGAAATGTTTGGGATTGAGAGTCATAAATCGATGTTCATGAATTATCGATTTGCAATTTTGCATATTTCAATAGCAATTGTTTTCTTCCAATACCTTGAAAGATTACGGTTGCCTGCCTTTTTTCTCCTTCACCTGACAATGATTGAATGGTTCCTGCGCCAAATTGACCATGAATGACCTTCATGCCGGGACGCAATTCTGTGCGTTCTGGTTCGATTTGTGAGAAAGAATCATCGATTCCTGATAAATCATCAAAAAATGGAGTGGGCTTCTGAGCTTTTGGCTTGGGAGGTTGCATCATCCCATAATCTGATTGACGCTTAGCTGTTGCAATTGAAGAATCTACATATTCTAATGTATGGGGAGCTATTTCTTTCAGGAACATCGAAGGGGCGGAGAATGATAATTCTCCAAATCGATACCGTCTTTGTGCATATGAAAGATAAAGCCGGCTTTCTGCACGTGTGATACCAACATAAAATAATCTTCTTTCTTCTTCTTGTTCCTCAGGATCATGTTCGGCTCTCCCCATGGGAAATAACCCTTGTTCAAGTCCTGCTATGAATACAATAGGAAATTCCAAACCTTTTGCTGCATGCATCGTCATCATTGCAATGCGCTCTCGACCCATATCGCTTTCATCTACATCGGACATCAAGGCAATCAGTTGAAGATAATCTTCCAATGTCATCGCTGGGTCTTTATCGAGTTCCTCTGCAATATTGGAGAGTAAGCGTTGAATATTGTTCCATCGATCTAGTGACTCTTCAGTGTCTTCATCTTTGTACATGCGCAATAGACCGGTAGCTTCGATATATTCCACTGCAAGTTCATGTGGATTCAATGATGTTTTAAGATCTTTGAATCTATGAATCATCCCTGTGAAATCCATGGATGATTGAACCGCTCTTTTTTGAAGATCGGGTATTGTCGCTGCTTGTTCAAATGTGGAGAACAGAGAAATGGATTGAAGATTGGCGAATTCATTCAATTTCCGTAGTGTGGTAGGGCCAATACCGCGCGAAGGTTCATTGATGATGCGCATTAAACTTTCGGAATCATCAGGATTACATAATAAACGCAAATATGCCACGGTGTCCTTTACTTCCTTCCTTTTGTAAAATGACACACCGCCAATGATTGTATAACCAATCTTGGAGGAGCGTAATGCATCTTCAAGCGAAAGTGACTGAGCATTTGTACGATAGAGTATTGCAATGTCCTTTTCAGTTATTCCCTGATTAGAAAGCTCATGCTGAATCATGCGCATGATTTTCTCTGCTTCTTCTCTGTCATCTCTGGTTTCCATCACTTTGATGAGATCGCCCTCAGGATTTTGCGTCCATAGGGTTTTTTGAAGCTGATGTTTATTACGTGAAATTACAGAATCGGCGGCCGCGAGAATGATTTGGGTAGATCGATAATTTTGTTCCAGTTTGACAGTAACTGCTTCGGAATAATCTTTTTGAAAATCAAGAATATTGCGAATATCCGCACCGCGCCAGCGATAAATACTTTGTGCATCATCTCCAACAACACAAATGTTACGATGTCCACCCGCAAGGATATTCACGGCAATATATTGCGCTCTATTTGTGTCCTGATATTCATCAACCATCACATGAGAAAAACGTTGTTGATATTGTGCTTTAATATCCGGTGACAAAGTCAATAGTCGAATGATGTTTAATAAAATGTCATCAAAGTCCATTGCATTGTTGATTCGAAGCTTTCTCTCATATTCTTTAAAAATAAGACCAGTTTGTTTTTCATGGATGTCTTGTGCTGATGCTTGATATTCCTGCCAAGAAATCATCATATTTTTTGCATTTGAAATTCTGGACTTTACGCTCTGTGGAGTGAATTGCTGTGCAGAAATTCCGGCATCTTTCATGATTTGGCGAATGATACTGAGAGAATCATCGGTATCATAAATGCTGAATGAAGACGTATATCCTATTTTCTCGGCCTCGATGCGCAGAATGCGAGCGAATATAGAATGAAATGTACCAGCCCAAATGTGTTTTGCTTTCGCATCCCCCACAAGTTGTGCAATGCGTGATTTCATTTCTTCAGCTGCTTTATTCGTAAATGTCAATGCCAGTATGGAAGAAGGCTGAATTCCTTGGGACAACATATAGGCAATGCGATAGGTAAGTGTCTTTGTTTTCCCACTACCTGCTCCGGCAATGATCAAAACGGGTCCACTGACCTGCATGGCTGCTTGCTTTTGAGCCGGGTTTAGCTCATTGAGAAAATCTATTGATTGATTGTCAGGAGATTGCGGTACCAATTTCATGAAGAATGAGAATAGTGTGTGATAATGAATACAGTGCCCTTCTTACAATCTACGGAATTGATGGTGAGCAAAACAAAAAAGGCGATCAAACATGATCGCCTTGATTGAGATGTTTACAGATTAGAATTCTACATTGATACCGATTGAAGGTATGATTCCCGCACCTGCAAAATTCACAATTCCTTTACCAAGTCTTTGATCAAATCTAAAGTTGTTTGCATTCTTACGATTGTAGAGATTTTGAATGTCTATATATGTGATCAATAAAAATCCTGTAAAATTCCATCTTCTATCCAAGCGGAAATCCATTGAGTGAAAATCAGGGAGTCTGATTCCGGCATTATATTCATCAAAATTTAATTGGCCATAAAGTGGGGAAGTTGGGTTTTCGATAAAAGGTGTTGAAGGAGCTCCGGTAGAGTATCTGAATTTCGCGCTGACTTCCCAGTTTTCATTAAAGCGATAACCGGCAGCAAGATTAAAGATGATTCTTGTATCGAATGCACCGGGCCTTTCAATGCCATCCAATCCGGAAAATCTAGATTCATTGATGGTCAAACTCATAAGTCCATAAAGAGGGATATCGCCCATTTTCTTTTGAATGAATGCTTCGATTCCGCGGGCAAAGCCTGTGGAAGAACTAATCAATGGTTCAAGTCCGAATGGTATATCATTTTGAACATCATCAAATCCAGCAGGTGCAAGAACAGCCTGCGGTCTGAACACTCTTGCAGCATAATTTGCATACCATTTATAGTAGCCTTCTATTTGAAATTTCAGATCAGCGGCCAATTGCAATTCATATCCCAATACTATTTGATCTGCTCTTATTGCTTTAAGATGTTGTTGATTTGTAGGATCGCCCATCAACCAAATGAAGGATGGAGATTGATAATATCTTCCAATGCTCATATTGATTGTTGCAGTGGGATTGATTGCATATGATAATGTTAAGCGAGGTGAGAGATATGTTGTTTCTTGAAGAAAATCATAATAGTCCAATCGAGCACCGATTGTTGCTTTCCAAGCGTCCGCATTCATGATCAATGTTGCATGTGTAGCATTTCGAAATGCACTGAAGGTACTATCCACCGAAAGCCCTACGGGTTTGCCCTCTAGATTTCTTCTGAATCGAGGATCAAGAAATAAATCATAATCAAGCATCGATGCATACTTCACGATATTCCCGATGATGATTTCGGTTTCAGGAGAAAGCTGCAGGAATAAATCAGTTCTTAAACTATTCTCACCTTCTTTAGAAGTATTGTTGAACAGTGTGGCAAGAGTGGAATCTCTTTGAGTAGTGCTAAATGCTGAATATGTTCGTCCAAGTGTGACTAGTGCATATCCATTCATTTCTGAGCCGGTGATCAAATGTTTCCAGGTCAAACCTGAAAAGTATTGATCTTGTGTGGGTGCATTGATTCGCGAATTTGAGTATCGATCTTCTTCATCTTCATTATTGAATGTAACTTTGTCCAATGCGCCGATTGTAAGAAAGGATAGCGTGTTTTTTTCGTCCAAACGGTATGATACCTTTGTCTGAAAATCCCAATAATCCGGAATGAAACTAAAGCCGAGTGCTTTAAATAAAATGTCGAGATATGATCGACGTGCGCTTACAAAGTAAGAACCTTTATCGGAGATCGGGCCTTCAGCAATAACGCCAAATCCTGTTGCCGAAAAATTTATTTCTCCTCCAAAACGCTCTTCATTTCCTTCTCTCAATGTGATATTCGTAAGAGATGAAACTCTATCACCAAATCTGGAAGAAAATCCACCCGCACTAAAGCTAACTTCTCGTACGAAATCAATATTGATCAATGAAAGTGGTCCACCGGTTGAACCTTGGGATCCAAAGTGATTAATATTTGGCACTTCGATATTATCAACTACGAATAAGTTTTCGAAGGGTGCCCCACCTCGAACGATTAGGTCATTTCTACCTGCGCTGGTCACATTCACTCCGGGCAATAATGCCACGGCTCTAATCACATCTTCTTGTACTCCAGGTGCTCTACGCACATCTTCAGAATTCAGTAATTGTGTGCTCGTTATTGTTTCAGGACTGCGTTGAAAATAACTTGCCTCAACTTCTGTTTCTTCAAGGCGAACAGCGGTTTCACTCAATAATGCTGTTATTGTGGCGGGTTTTCCTGAGCTAATTGCGATGTCTGACAAAGTCCGTGCTTCAAAACCAATGGCTGAGACTTTAATGCTTATGATTCCAACAGGAATGGATCGTAGAGAAAACTTCCCTTGAGCATTGCTTCTGGTGCCAATATTGGTTCCATTCACAATAATGGTGGCACCTGCAATAGGCGCTTGAGTTATTCCATTAATGATGGTACCTGATAAAATTCCTGTTACGGAGTTGGAGTCTTGTGCTTGAAGATTTTTCGCGAAAAGAGTAAAGGCCACTAAACTAAAGAGAAAGATAGGTGCTTTAAAGATGCGCATAATTACTTTGAAATTGTGGATGTTATAACAATAAACGTTTTGATTTGACAGTGTAGTTCCATGGACATTTATCCAACCCTAGTGGAGAAGTTTTCCACAAGTTTCATATGCATGATTTTCTACAAGAACTTTGCATGTATTTTTGTTGTGTATTTGAAAAAGTACCACATTCGCAATGCAGCATAGTTCTTCACATCCAATGAATCATCAACACATAGTGAATGTTGCCATTTTTGCCTCAGGAACAGGAAGTAATGCCGATGCTTTGATTCGGTATTCACAAAAAAAAGACTCATCATATTCCGTCGTGGTCATAGTTTCAAACAAGGAAAATGCTGGAGTTAGGAGTGTTTCTGAACATTTTTCCATACCTTTTGAGCATATCCAGCAAGCCGATGATGGAGCATCAATAATTGCCTTGTTACAAAAATATAATGTGGATATCATTGCTTTAGGGTGGTATATGAAATTACTCCCTCCTGAGTTAGTACGTGCTTTCAAAGGTAAAATCATCAATATTCACCCCTCTTTATTACCCGATTATGGGGGTAAAGGCATGTATGGAAACCATGTCCATATGGCTGTTTGGAAGGATAAAATGCCATATACTGGACTAACGATCCATTATGTTGATGAGGAATACGACAGAGGACAGGCGCTGATTCAGTGCCGCATTGACATACGTGATTGTGTCTCCCCTGAGGCCATTGCGGAGAAAGTCAAGGAAGCAGAGCGCATGATTTATCCATTGATGCTTAATCAACTGTGTAAAATTATTTATTCACAGGGATAAATTTTCTCTTGGTGAATTCAATCTTTCTTGTCAATTTACGCCTGATTATGCATTAAAATCGCTTAATCCGTTAGAAATTTCAGCACATGTAGTGAAAATATCTTATTCCAAATAATTGTAATTATGTATCACTTTTGCATAAGGTTCTTCATATGAAGAAACGAGTCCTCATTGCACTGTTGGCATTCTTCGCGGCGAGCATGGCCGTTTATGCTGGCGGTAAGGAAGATGGAACCCTGAGAAAAAGCCGTTTCCCGGCTACTTTCCCTCAGCCGTTCACTAATTTTCCGGCACTCAACAATGCAAATAACAGCCGCCCTAACAATACGGCGCATGCTGTTTCCACCGGTTATTATGTAGTCGATTCTGACGATGATGCCGGAGATTTTTGGCGTCCAAATTTGGATCGTGCTTTCTTAAACAGATTGAACGATATTGAACCTTCCGAGATTATCAAATGGAAGCAGATTCAAACCGGACCAAACCAAACCAAAGATCCGACTGACGGTTTTCCGTTTTTCCGGAATCCTGGTTTGACAACTGACTCTACGGACAATGCATATGCAGGCCCGATTAAGATCGGTTTCCCGTTCTTTTTCAATGGCGTTCGTTATGACAGTTTCTATGTATCAACAAATGGGTTGATATCATTGTCTAGTCCTCGTTACGAGTATAATTCTTCCGGAGTAAGAACTGGATATAATTTATATCGCGATGACTTTTTTGCAAGACCTGCAGCTGCAAATGCTGCCACAGATGCTGTGATTGATGATTATGGTTATCAGTTGGCAACAGGCGGCAACCCTGGTTCAGCAACTGCTGGTATTCGTAATACCGGTGGTTCCGGCTTGGGTGATAATCCAAGTGCACCAATTATTGCTGCAGCTTATGGTAATCTCCAATTGTCTCAAAACCCTGATCTTCCAGAAGAAAATCGCGGTCAAGTTTGGTACAAAAGAGCAGATAATCCAGATGGTACACGTCGTTTGATCGTGTATTTCCAAAATGCTGCTCCAATTGGCCCTTGGGTTTCCGGCGTAGGTGGTCCAGTTAACTTTAACAAGGACGATCAAAGAATTTTGGCAAATTTCCAGATAACTTTGGATCAAGCAGATTCTTCAGTCTATACGTATTATGAGCGTTTGGAAGGTGCTGTGGTTGTTAATGGTATTTCAGTATCAGCAGCAGCGTTTTTCAGAATGAACACAACGATTGGTGTGAATGGAACTACTAGAAACTACAGCTATAAATTCCCGAATTGCCAATCGAATTTAACTCAAACTGAATTCCAAGCAGCCCCAAGACAGTTCACTCAATATCTGTCAAAAGGTAATTATCCAGGTTCTGATGTATCAAGCCAATTGCTCGGTCCTACCGGACATGGTTCAAATACACCAGCCAATGGTTTGGCAATTCGCTTCAAACAATGGCGCAATGTTGTTCGCGTTGTTCCTGAACAAATTCGTTATTTCGGTCGTGAGTTGAATGCAACTGCGAATCTTGATGCATACACACGCGAGATTGTAACTCCTGAACCTGAATTGTTTGCCGGCCACCCACAACTTGGTGCGATTCGTCCTTCAGCTGTGTTTCAAAACATGACGAATGACATTCAAGGCCCAGGTGTTAGCTTGCCTGCACGTCCATCCGGTGTTAACTTCACCAATCAGGATTTGAACTTCCGTGTTCGTATGCGTATCATCAATCAAGCATCCGGACAAACTGCTTATTCACGTTCAGTGCCTGTGGGTGTTGGATGTTTGACAGGCAATTGTCCTCCAGATATTGATGCTGCCGTCCAATTTGGTTGGTTATCCGGCGGATCTGCAACAGGAAGTTTCTTGGCTGCAGGTGGACAAGGTACAGGAATTCCTAGTTTCCCAGGTCAAGGTCCTTGCCCATTGAGTGGTATCCCTCCTTATGGTATCGTACGTGTTCAGTTCCCACCATTTGAACCAAATGAACTTCTCGATTTCCAAATCGGACGTTTGAGATTGTTTGTGTTTTCAGAAGGTGTTGACTCTATCTACCGTACACTTGGTGATCAATGGCCATTTGATGATACTGTTTCCAGAAACGTATATGTTATGCGCCGTTTGTCATTCTTGAACAGCGATGGTTTCAGTGATGATGCAAATGAATACTATGTAATTAATGGTACTCCAATGCCTTCTGTCTTGAAATGGGTTAACTATGAAGCAGAAGTTTCCAATGGTGATGAAGAAACCTATAATCCACCACCACCAAGATGGGCGGTTGGTGATGTTCCCGGTTCACTTGTAACTGCAAAAAATCGTTCAACATTTAAGACAGCATCACCTGTTATTAAGTTGAACCGCGTTACTCTTGACGGAAATGATCCTGTTCCAAGTCCTGGTGGAGATCAAATCCGTTCATTCCCGATTGATATTCGTCACTTGCCTAATCGCAAGACACAAGGTTCAATCTTGACAATCTCTTATCAGCGTACAGGTAATAAAGGTGACTTCGGTCGCGGTTGGGCAGATGCAACAATCGTTGGTCCTGAACCTCGCGTTATTTTCAATGGAGTTGCAACAAGTCTTGCAGCACCAGGCACACCTGATGAATTGAGATTAGAATATGCTCGTCCATCAACAAATGGTATCGAGAATATTGCTCGTCAGTTCAATAATGCAACAGCTGATATTGTTTGGAATGTTCACAAGCGTCGTGTTGGTGCAGCGGTAACAGATAACTATGTATATACAGTGTTCGGTGCAGGTGGAGTTCGTTTGGGTTATCTTCCTGATGATAAAGACTCTGCTTTGACACTTGCTCAAGGTTTGCGTGCGGATATTTATGATGATGGTAAGGATGTTGAATTCAATAAGATCTTCTTTAGAATTCCTGATTCAATCATCTTCTCTCCAAATGAAGCCGCAAAAGACTTCCGCTTTAGACTTTCAGTCAATGCTCGTCGCCATACATCTCCTCCGCAACCTCAGGATGATGATGATGACTTCTATGTTGACAATGTTAAGTTGATCTATACAAACGAATCTCCTGATATTGAGATGTCACTTGTACAAGTATTGTGGCCATATGAAACCACACCTGCTTCACAGATGACACAATTGCCGATTCGTTTCAAAATCACGAATAATACCGGTAAGCAATCTCCATCAGTAAGTATCAATGTTAAGGTTCTTCAAGAATCTGACGACATTCGTAAAGCAGATGCATATTACTGCCGTAGCACAATCATTCCATTCGTAAAGCCAGGTCAAATCGTGCAGTCTACTGTTCCTGCATGGAATGCTCGACGTTGTCCTCCGGGTCGTTATCGTATCGTTGCCAGCTGCTTCGTGCAGGGTGGTGATGTCGATAATTCAAATGATACAACATATAGCTTCTACAATCTTCGCTATGGCCCTGTATTTGCGTATGATCCTCCAACCGCAAGAAATGATGTGCCGGACTTTACACAAGGTGCAACAGGAAATCGTGTTGATGGTCGTGGTTTGAATACAGAAGCTTACTCAAGTGGTTTGTGGCCAAACTTCAGTACAGCAGGTATTTTTGGTGCTGACTTTACTTCATCCGACGGACGTTTGGCATTTGGTCCTGAATCTGGTTCAGCGTCAGGTCAGTTTGCTATGCGCTTCCAATTGCTTACACAAGATACGATCAAAGGTTTCCAAGCATGGATGGCTGAAGTTAACCAAAGTCCTGATCCAATTGCATTCGCATTGTATAAAGGTGCAGATGCTCCTCAAGCACAACCAATAGCAGGTTCAAAGATTGGTAAGCAACGTGGCTATGATGATATCCGCAAGGATCTCTTCTATGGTCAGTACACAACATATCTCTTCGATAAGCCGGTTGTATTGCCTCCAGGCGAATACTGGGCTTCAGTAGCTCAGCTTGGTCTCGACGGTGTGTCACTCGGTGCTTCAAGAGCTCGTGTAGGTCAGGTAATCACACACTACAATATTAATCCTCCGGGTCCCGGAGTCAGTGGTGTTCACTTGAACATTGATAAGAGCTTCCGTCAGTTGAATGCAGCTAATCAGTTGATCAACAAGAATGTATTCGCTTATGAAAGAACAGCGTTTTCAGGTACTTGGGTGCAGGCAACTCCATTGTCTAACCCAATGTTCGGACACTTGGCTCACGATGGTAATGCATCTATCCAAGGTTTCCCAACTGCATCACGCGGTACATGGTTGCCTTTGATTAGACCATTCCTTGGTGACAAGTCATTTGCAACAGAACCAACTCCTGATGACAATTGCGTTGTTCCTGTAGAGCTTACATATTTCGATGGTCAAAAACGCAATAGTTCAGTTGATTTGTTCTGGCAAACAGCCACAGAAGAGAACAATGCCGGCTTCCATGTGGAGCGCCGCGTTGTTCGTGGTGATGTCCCTTCAAACTGGGAATCAATTCAGTTTGTTCGCGGAGCAGGCAACTCAACAGTTATTCGTGACTATGCTTATACAGATGAAAAGGTACAACCAGGAATTACATATCAATATCGTTTGAGCCAAATGGATCTTACAGGTACTGAATCATGTAAAGCAATTTCTGATGTTCTTGAGTTTACAATGGATGAAACAGCTCCAATAGCTCTTGAGCAGAATGTACCGAATCCATTCTCAATGAGCACAAGCATCAGCTTCTTCGTTCGCGATAGAGGTTTGTCAAAGCTTGAAATTGTTGATATGTTTGGTCGCACAGTTCGTACACTCTTTGAAGGTGTTGCCAATTCCGGCAAAACCACTGTAGAGTGGGATGGTACAGATGATAGCGGTGCAAATGTTGCAACCGGAACATATATCTATCGTTTGACCAGCGGTAATAATACCGAAGTTGCGAAGATGACGATTACTCGTTAATCACATTCTTCTATGAAATATAATGCCCTCTGTGCACTTTGCGCAGAGGGCATTGTTTTATGAAGTACAGAGATAATGCAATGAGCAACACTATTTTTCACAAAATCATGGCAAGAGAAATTCCTGCCACCATTGAACTTGAAAATGATGTACTACTTGTTATTAGGGATATCAATCCTAAAGCACCCTTTCATTGCTTGATCATCCCTAAAAAAACAATACGATCAATTCAAGAATTGCAGACTGAAGATGCGCATATTCTTATGGAGATGATGTCAGCTGTGCAGGTATTGGCATTGAAATATGGGTTTGCTTCCAAAGGATATAGACTTGTGATGAATTGTGAAGAATGGGGAGGTCAGACGGTGTTTCAATTACATATGCATATGTTGGCTGGAAAGCACTTAAGCGGAGGATTCGCATGAGCAAGGATTTGCATTTGAATGATATTGCACGACAGTCTTTCATTCATGATATACATGAATTGCAGCAAGTAAGTGAGAGAATTGACTGGTCGTCACTTGCAAAGGCCGCTGAAATCATCAGTATTGCAGATCAGGTCATCTGCATTGGCGTTGGAAAGTCAGCGATCATGGCGAAACGTTGTGCTTCAACATTGACAAGCATTGGTAAAAAATCAATGTTTCTTCATCCAATTGAGGCACTTCATGGTGACATCGGAATCATCTCTTCAGGTGATGTAGTCCTGCTCTTCTCAAATAGCGGTAATACAGAGGAAGTGGTGTCTATCATTCCGTATATAAAAACCCGTTGTAAAGCAATGATAGGAATTATTGGGAATGTGAATTCAGCCATTGGAACATCATGTGATATCGTGATTGATGCATCCATCGAAAAAGAATCATGTCCATTGAATACTGTACCTAGCTCAAGTTTACTTGTGACGACTGCAGTCACAAATGCTCTCATTGCAGCAATTACAGTTAGCTCAAGGATTACCAAGGATATTTTTGCCACATTTCATCCTGCCGGCCAATTAGGAAGGAATTTACTGCTTACAGTTGAATCAGTGATGATTGCGGGAAAGGATGCATTGCCTTTTGTTGAATCAACAATGATGCTGAAGGATGTAATCATCATGATGAGTAAAAAAGGATTGGGTTGTGCTATCGTTAGTGAAAATGGAAGAAATGTCTTGGGATTTATAACTGATGGGGATGTACGAAGATGCCTGCAAACCATTGATGATCTTTCAGCAATGAAAGCAGAAAATATCATGTCTTATTCTCCAATTACAATTCAACCCAAAGCAACATTAGGGGATGCATTGTCACTCATGGAAGATCGTGAGCACAAAATTGGGGTGTTGCCCGTATGTGATGAGCAAGGGAATTGTATTGGAATTATTCGCCTGCACGACATAGCAGGGCATATTCGTTGATTAACGGCGGGGATTGCCGATAGGCATTGGTTTCGGTTTCTCAACCTTCTTTGCATCAGAGGACTTCTTTTCCGGAGCTTTTTTAGTCGTACTGGGTTTATTGCTCTTCTTGGTATCTTTCGCCTTCGTTGTTGATTTTTTCTTGTCCGTAGACTTAGACTTTTCAGTAGACTTTTTCTTGCTGCTAGAAGTCTTGGATTTCTCAGTAGATGCTTTTTTAGTTTTTCCGGCTGCAGATGCTTCAGTCTTCTTTTTGGATTGATTGGAGGTCTCAGTTTTCTTTTTAGTTGCTGAAGAAGTCGATCCTTTTGTTTTTGTAGTTGCGGCCTTTTTTGCTGTGGTAGGCTTACCTGATTCAGCGGTATTCTTTACGGTTGATTTGTCATTCGTTTTTGTTGAAGATCCATTACCTTTTACGGTTTTTGCATTAACTTTTTCACTTGACTCATTATCCTTATAGGGCATTGCAGAATTCGTAATATCATTGGCTGTAATCTTCATTTCACGGATGATTGTGCCCTCTTTTCCGATATTCGGAATGATCTTTCCATTTCTCTTGAACACAGCGCCACCATTATTGGAGATGGACAATGTGAAATATTCAACAGAAGTCCATCGCCCTGATTGTCCCGCTTCCAGAACCACAGATTCACTATTTTTACCATCGGCATTTATCGTGAACCAAGTTTTGTTTTTTGCTGTTACCTCGAGCACAATACTATCTTTGGATTGCTCATCATCAAAAATCTGCAATAGCGCACCACCATTATCTGAAGACTTTTCATCAGTAGACGTGGATTCAATCTGAGTACCCGGATCTACAGGTGTGTCATCAACAATGTCTTTGACAAATAGATAGTAAATGCCAACAACCAAAATCAAGATCATGGCGGCAGAGATGATGCCGCTAACAAGGCGTGGTGAATATTTTGGAGATTCAATAGCTTTTAAAGGTGCAGGAGGAGTATATTCCTTTTCTTTTTCCTTCTCTGGATTAATCAGTGTGCCAATGAATGATTGTTCCTGTTGAGCAGGCATTATTCCTGATTCAGCAAATGCCTTTTCAAAGTCTTCCATTGGCAATCGAAGAAATTGCCAATATGATTTACTGAATGATCGAAGATATGTGGGTGGTAGGATGCTATTCTTACCTTTCTCCAGAGCATCAATGATATTGACACGGATATTGGTTTGGCGGGACACTTCCGCCTGGGTAAGATTTAGTTCTTCCCTTCGATTTCGTAATATCGTACCGAGTTGACTCATTCAGGTAGGTATGGGTAAAATTAGACCACAAAGATAATGATTCTATTGGACTTATATCCTTGAATATTGATTCAACAAGTTGAAATGTGAATAAGTACGCATTGAGATGTGGATATCTTTTTGGGCTATATCAATTGTTTCCGAATTAATTGAGTATTCAGTCATGTTTTTTGATAAAGTGATTTTCCTCTATGCTCTGTATGTTGCCTTTGCATATGGCATGTTGGCATTTGGGGCCACCTATTTCCGTAATACACTTGATGCTCGGTCGAGAATGGCTATTGCCATAGGTGAAACGCTAAGTTACATTGTCAATCCCTTGACATATATCCTACTTGGGGCAATCTTGGTCATTTTCTGTATTTTTGCCATCATTGCTTTGTGTTTGTCAACGCCGACAGTTCTGGCTTATGTGTTCCCACTGGCATTATTTGTCAATGTGATTCAAGTGCTTTATAGAGCTTCAGAGCAGAGATCTGAACTTTGTACAAAAGGTCTCGTGCTTCGCCCAATCTTCCTAGGTGAAACGGTTGGGATTGAATACGAAAATCTCGTTCGCGTTGAAATTACACCGATGATGGCCTGGTATAAATGTCAATTTTATGTATTTCCTTTTGACAATGCAGGGCAATGTCTCTTGAATGAACAACAAAAAGACACACTGATTTCTGCTTTGCAAGGCACCTCCTCATGTGAGGTGCGTTTTTTATCCAATGGATGACAATATGGCAAAAGATTGTATACGCATAGCTTCCGGACAAGGTTTTTGGGGTGATTTGTTAACCGCACCATTGATGCAGGTTTCAAAAGGTGAAATCGATTATCTCATGCTTGATTATTTGGCAGAAGTAACGATGTCAATTCTTCAAAAACAAAAACTGAAAAACCCCGCTCTCGGTTATGCGAAGGATTTGGTGCAAACATGTGAAGATGTTTTGCCTTACATTTCCTCAAAAGGAATAAAGCTCATAACAAATGGCGGTGGCGTCAACCCTGAAGGTGCAAGAGATGCAGTATTTGCTGTCGCAAAAAAGCTAGGCATCAAGGGTTTGAAGATAGGGGTTGTCATGGGTGACAATATCCTTATGCATATAGATGGACTTATTGCCGAAGGCCATGCAATGAATAATATGGAATCAGGTCGGCCAATAAGCGATGTGAAAGATGTACTGCTCAGTGCAAATGTATATTTCGGTGCAAAGCCTATTGTAGAAGCTTTGCAAGCAGGTGCTGACATTGTGATCACAGGTAGAACAACTGATACCGGCCTGACCCTTGCACCGATGATACATGAATTTGGATGGAGTTTCGAGGATTGGGATAAACTAGCTTCAGGTACAGTTGCCGGACATATCAATGAATGTGGAGCGCAAGCATCAGGTGGAAATTTTCTAGGTGATTGGGAATCATTGCCCGATATGGCGAATGTAGGTTTCCCAATCATAGAGGCATACCCTGATGGCTCATTCATTGTCACAAAACATAATGGAACGGGCGGAGCGGTAACACGAGAAACCGTCAGCGAACAATTGATGTATGAAATCGGAGATCCTTCCGAATATATCACACCTGATTGTATCGCTGATTTTACAAGCATTCATCTCGAAGATTTAGGAAATGACAAAGTAAAAGTATACGGCGTCAAAGGAAAACCATCCACGCCATTCTTCAAAGTATCAGCTTCTTATGAAGATGGATATGTTGCATTTAGTTCGCTCACATATTCCGCTCCGGATGCGTATAAGAAAGCAAAAGCTGCAGATACAATTTTACGTAAGCGCTTGGAACAACTTTCTTTGACATTCGATGAAATTCGTACGGAATTCATCGGCATGAATGCTTGTCATGGACCAATCGCTCAGCCAATTGAACCAAATGAAGTGATGATGCGAATTGGCGTACGATCGCAAGACTACAATGCTGTGGAGCGATTTGGAAAAGAAATTGCGCCATTGATTTTGACAGGCCCTCCGAGTGTTACCGGTTTTGCAGGCGGCAGACCCAAACCAAGTTCGGTTGTGGCATATTTTCCTGCGCTATTGCGCAAAGACACGGTCAATCATAGTGTGGTGGTTACCGAGATATGATTCAGCCAGGCACATCGGTTGCATCACAAGATTATCATGATCGGTCACATCCATTGATTAGCATCATCATTCCTGTATTGCAAGAAGAAAAGTTATTGTCTCGCACGATGTCGATTTTCACCCCGGAACGAAAACGCCGTTTTGGTTTGGAAATCATTGTGAGTGATGGTGGTAGTACCGATGCCACGATCAGCATAGCTAAAGAAATAGCAGACAAAGTGATTTGTCATACTGAACAACGTCGGCAAACAATTGCTGAAGGTAGAAATAAAGGGGCTGAACATGCACAAGGAGATATTTTTGTGTTCCTGAATGCAGATACATTTCCTGCGGATCCCGATGAATTCTTATCCTTTATTCAATCGTGGAGTGAACTTACATATAAACCATGCGCATTGGCTTGTCCTGTTCATATTTATCCTGAAGAAAGAACTATGGCAGATTCCTGTTTTTCATTCATATTGAATTCTTATGTTGGATTCATGGTGAATGTTGCTGGATTCGGAATGGGGAGAGGGGAATGTCAGATCTTCACTCGCTCTGCTTTTTTCTCAGCCGGCATGTATGATGCATCAATTCCTGCGGGTGAAGATTTTGAAATATTTCGCAGGACAAGAAAAATTGGTGGACTCACATTCGAAAAACGTTTGCTTGTCTATGAATCACCTCGGCGATTTAGAAGATACGGATATCCAAGAATTCTGCTTGAATGGGCGGTAAATTGGTTTTGGGTATTGATCTTTGGTAAGGCAAGATCCAAAGATTGGGAGGCAGTGCGTTAATTGTCCCTGTCTTTACAGAACATTTCTATCAAATTATATAATCCCTCCATCGGATCTTCAGCTTCTCTTACAGGATTCCCAAATTGTCTGATGAATGCTTTGCATGTCGTTAATGCAGCTTCCACTCCTACTGTTTTATCAATTGAAGCCCCAAGTTTCCTCATGCAATTTAAATCACCTGCAAACACTGCATTTGCATAATGCATTTGAATATTCATAGGTAAAGAACCCATAAATGATTTTCTTATCAATCGCAGCGGTTTATCATGTATACGATAATCATGCAGCATTCTCTCAATCTCATCTCGTGAATCCTGTTTGATGTGATGAGTTTCATGTTCAATTTGAACTTCGCGTTCTAATAATAATCGTCGTTTTGCTATACTGAGACGCTCCCCAGTTAGGAGCATAATACCTTTTGCTCCAAAAAACTTTCTACTAGAAATCACACCTGTTGAGGACTCTTTTACTGATGCTTGCTGAATCTTGCTCTGCCCCATAACAGATTGAAGCATTTCAAGAAGATCGGATTTTGCAAAAGTATACACTCCTTGTTCATATGATGTACGCAGTGAGTCGGCTATATGCTGTTGACCCGCCTCTTGAAAAAAAACATGAAGCAATTCGCAAGGTATTGCATCTGTCCCACCGGTCTTATTCATAACATCAAATAAAGATTCAAGCACATCAATCACCTGTTCGGGCCTTAATCTTCCAATTGAAGAACGCAATGCATCTTGGCAGGCAGATTGAAACTGTTCTCTCGCAATGATGATTGAAGTTGGGTGCCTTTCAGGATCAATCATGGAATGAATGACTTCCAAAGGATCAAAATAGGGGATAGACAAAGCATTTAGTCTTGTCAATATGTCTTGAGCGGATTTGTGATCGGCATTCCGAAATACAAATGAAGCTAGAGTTGTTATTGGTCTAAATAGTCCATTCAGATAAGACTCGGCAAACATGTTCAGTAGTTCATGCAATTCAGCTTGCGTGCATTCGGCAACGGATTGATAATAAGAAAGCAGTTCTTCTGATAATGTATGTGCATGAGCTTTGTCAATGGGGAAACGATGCCCTGGATCTTTCCTTAACACCGCTGTATAAGCCCACCATAGCACCTCGGAAGAAATGAATGCCTTGCATTCTTTTGATAATGATTCAAGTTTCAACACTTCTGAAATGACATAATGATCATCTTGTGTTTCCACAAGCGATCGCAATTGTTGCATATATGTCTTGAGTGTTTGTTCAATCATGATAGATTATTCTGCTATGAATATTTTTTTGCGTTCTTTTCTTGCAATGTCTCTTGCAACCGGCGAACGTTTTTTGAGAACGGACAAAATATCGAAAAAACTATTCCAATTGTGATGCACAATGCCATGTTTATTGCAGTACGATGCCAGACTGCCTTTTGCGAATACCATGTCTGCAACATGTACAGGACAAGTGTCGGAAAGGCCGTCGCCAATGTATATGATCATATCTTCAGGATGGGAAGATCCAAGTACTACTTTCATCTTGCATGAAGCGCAAAAGCATTTGCATCGCTCATCCGCATTGGGGAAAATAGGGAACCAATTGCCTGAATATTGATCATGTTTCAATACATTGCAACTGATATTCAAATCATCAAATCCTATTCTAGCCATAATTGGTTTGATATATGTATCAAAACCATCACTAACTATGGTGCATGCCCAATTCTTGCTTTGAATAAATTCAAGAAATTGTGAGAAGTATGCATCTACTTCACAATTCTCAGAAAATGACTGAATCGCTTCCGGAGACGAAATGTGAAGTGTTGAGCAAATCTGCTTATAATATTCAGCGACGGTGTATTCACCATGCATCAATGCGGAATGCAATGGTTCGAATTGACCAAAAACTCGAAAAAAATCATCGCCTGAATCTTTTCTTGTAATCGTTCCATCGAAGTCGCAAAATATGCGAGTGACCGAATTGATCACTTCTCTATTCATCATGCATAACCTGATGCATAAGTATAGAAGCCCTTTCCGCCGGCTTTCCCAATCCAACGTGCTCTAACATATTGTCTGAATAAAATGCATGGTCTATACCGCTCTTGTCTATATTCCGCATAGAGTGCATCAAGCATGGACAGCACCGTGTCCAAACCAATAGTATCGGCCCATTCGAGCAATCCATGAGGATAATTGACGCCCGTTTTCATTGCAGCATCAATGTCTTCTTTTGTCGCTATGTTTTCCAATACAGCGAATGCCGCTTCATTCATGAGCGTTGCAAGGATGCGAGGCATCACCAAGCCAACTCGATCTTCAACCACTTCGCAGGTATAACCTGTAGCATTCATTACTTGTTCTATTTTGTTCAATGCAAGTTCAGATGCATTGAGTGCTTTGCTCAACTCGATGATGGATGCGCTTCCTGTGTGACCGGGAAGAAATCCAAAACCTATCACATTATGAGAGTCTTGGATATAATGCATGATCTCCGTTGCAGTACATGCCAAAGTTGAGCAGAGTATGATCGCTAATGGGAATTCTTCGATGACTTCATGAATCAGCGGTACCTTTAATTCTGCAGCCAAGGGTTGACAATCCATGATGATATCAGGAGGTATTGTCACATCTGCAATGCTCGTTACGATTGAAGATGAGAATGGAATCAAATACGGTGGCAAAGCCGGCGAATCACCAAATGCAAACATATGCGCATCATCAAAAGATAGAAAGATGGTGAAAGGGATTTCATGATCGCGCAGTCTAATTGCCATTTCCGCGGTATGACGTGATCCACCAATGAGAAGGATGGAAGTTCTTTTATCATCCAATGTATAGATAGCCATAAATAGTCGCAATTCTTGGGGGAAAGTATGGGCAAAATACGGTAATTTTAACGGCCTTCCAAAGTGGAGGATCATAGTTTATTCACACAGCTCGGACTTTTGCATGAGCACTCTTGCAAAACGCATCATCATGGGTATAATTGGCATTCCCATCATGATTTGGATCGTGATTCTCGGATCACCGTATTTCACTGTTTTTTTTGCAATCATTGCCATCCTGGCTTTAAGGGAGTTATATCTTCTGCTTACTGCTAAAGGTTTTGCGCCACATTCGCTCATTGGTATGATCACGGGATTTGCTTGGATGATCCTTATGGGTGTTCAGGGTGAACATGCTGCACATCTTTTGCTTTTGATTCTATCATTGGCCGGTTTGGCCACATTATCATTGGAACTCGCTAATTCTTATCAAGAACAACATGCTCCACCCGCAGGTGCGGTTGTATCTACGCTTGGAGGAATACTGTATGTACCGGTGATGTTATCAAATGTGATTGTGCTAAGGTCATTTGAAGCGCAAGGCGTTATGACTCCATATTTTACAAACATGAACATGGAGCCTGGGGCTGCTTTGGTGATTATCTTGTTTTTGGGAGTATGGGCCGGTGACACATTTGCATACTTTGGTGGCATGGCTTTCGGGAAAACGCCACTTATGCCTCATATAAGCCCCAAGAAAACTGTTGAAGGCGCGGTGATCGGTGCTATTGGTTCCATTGGATGCATGTTGGTGGGTACATATTTACTCATTCCCGCATTTCCTCTATGGATCATGCTCATAGGTTCGATATTTCTTACGGTATTTGCTCCAATAGGAGATTTGGTTGAGTCCATGATCAAAAGAGACGCGCATGTGAAAGACAGTTCGGAATTGATTCCGGGACATGGCGGTGCTTTTGACAGATTTGACAGCATGTTATTTGCAGCACCAATTTTCAATGGTTTTCTCTACATCGTTTCAATGTGGTGATAAGCTCAACCGCTTGCTCCATTGTATTGCTTCAATGCCCTTGAAAAAAACATTGCCGCCCCCACAACACAGAGAGATGAAACCCCAATCATCATGATGAAATGTTCTACCCTTGCATCCGAATACAACATGGATGCTGGAACGGATGCAATCAATGAAAGAGGAAAAATCGTGATGAATAATCGTCTGAAGAATCCACTGTATATTCCATCTGGTCTCATGGCAATCTGATAGAGAGCGTAAAAAATGCTCTGCACACCCGATGCATTCACAAAATAAAATGACATGCTTCCCACAATTGCTTCGAATGAAAATAAAACGATTGATCCACATATGATGCCGAATATCCAGCCAATCCACTGAATGAAATGTATGGATTGATCATGCATGGAGATTCCAATGCAAAAAATGAAGATGCTTACTGTAACATTGACTATGGAAGCAGTATTGACAAAACGGAAAAAGCTTAAAAATAAAGGGGAAACCGGTTTAAGCAGGAAGAAATCCAATTCGCCTGTGTTCACATGTCGGGGAAAATGCCAAAAGTTGGAAGCAATCAATGTCATGTTCAGAGAATCAACTATGAAGAGAGTCCCCAAAAATATATATGCCTCGCTCTTGGACAAACCACCAAATGCCGGAGTATACATGAACATTACTTCAAAGAATGCGATTTGAACTACGCACCAAACTATGTCCACGAACACTTGTAAAGCATAATGTAAACGGAATTCAAAGTCTCGTGACAGACAATTCCTAAAGAGCGTAAGCCACAAACGAAGCAAATGCATATTATCGAATGTCCGGAATGAATTCTTTCATTGCCAGATATAATTCCCACGTTGCTTTCACATCCCGAAGGCAATATTCTGAAATGATTTCCAATTTTCCCTCAGCATACAATTCACCAACTTTGGATCCATCCACTCCCGCCTCTTTTGGGGATTGAACACCGAATGATTTTGCAACGAAATCAAAATTGTACCGCCGCGTAGCACCTGATTGTTGAGGATTGAAAAAACATAATTCATCCAATAAATCAGTATGATGGTCTCGATAATTCCATCGCGTGCCTTGCATCAAATTGTAGAGTGGCTTCACTTTGAGCAATGCCGAGCGCAACATGATGAATGGTGCATCAAATCCTCGGCCATTGAACGTGATTAAATGTGGTGAAGGATATGAGGTGAGCATTTTCCAAAAATGTTCCAGGAGTTTTGCTTCCGAACAGACAAACATTTTGTGCCCGGAAGGTAAATCATCGGATCTAGAATCCGTATCAGAGAAGGTCGGATCTACCATGAACGCTCCGGCTTTGACTTCGGTCCATTGATCATCGACTTTTTGCATGATTTTTATGCCAAGACATATGATTTGGCCGGTTAATGGAGAAAGTGCCATTTCATTGATTTTTTTGTCTTTAGCTTCATCCGTGGCGGCACCTCGAAGCAGGTATTCTTGTCTTGAATCATCAAATGAATCAATAGGCAAACCGGCAGTTTCGATATCATAGACGATATATGTTTTCCCACTCATGCAATACTCCAGATAATTCCTGCAAAGATACACAAATTGGAATACCTTCTCCCTTGTGGAAATACCGAAAATCTTGCAATGCATCACCGAATATTTCAAGCCATCGATTCCGTATATTGCAATGCAGCATATATCGGTATTCTTCATGAGTGCAAGGCGAAATCAAACAAAGAAATTCCAAGGAGAAGATGATCAGCAGATCTCCATGGAATTCGTATTCCCTCAGAACAGATTGAAAATCATGTTCGGGTTTTTCCTTGCATTGTTTGCACTTCTACTCATTCGCATATTTTATGTTCAGGTTATAAAAGCAGACTCAATCATGGCTTTGTCCAAAGGTCAGCACATGGTTCCTGTTACATTGCAAGCAAAAAGGGGGGAAATACTTGATAGAAATGGCAGGGTGATTGTTGCCAATGTCAAAGCCACTTCATATGCGATAGATATCACCAAACTCAAAAATAAAAAAGGCATTGCAACTGCTTTGTATTTGGCCATTGGGGAATCAATCGAATATTGGGAAAAGAAAATAGAACAAGGAACGGGTCAGTATACTTTATTGGCCAGAGACATCACGGCCAGGCATCCCATGCTCGATACGATCAAAGATCCAGGCTTCATTCGTCAGCCCACATATAAACGTAGTTATGTATATGGCTCCGGTGCCGCTCAGGTTATGGGTTTTACCGATACTGAGAAAAGAGGGCTTGCAGGGCTTGAATTGATGCTGGATTCATTGCTTCGTGGCATTGATGGAAAAACATATATGCGTCGCGATGCCGTTGGCAATTTGTATTATTCACATGAGATACCCGTAATGGAGCCGACTGATGGTCATTCCACTATGGTTACTCTGGATATAGAGTTGCAGAGAATTGCTGAGTATGAATTGTCAGAGGGAATTCGAACATCGCAAGCAGAGGGTGGAACAGTGATTGCTTTGGAGCCTGAAACCGGTGAAGTGCTTGCCATGGCTTCATGGCCTACATTTGATCCTCATGACAGATCATCGGCTACTCCCGATGCCATTCGATTACGAGGCATAACGGACATGTATGAACCCGGTTCTACATTTAAATTGGTTACTGCATGCGCTGCCTTGGAAGAAGGAATCATAAAACCCGAAAGCATGGTAAATGGTATGAGTGGCTCACTGAAAGTAGGTGATTATGAAATCAAGGACTCTCATCCAATTGGAAAAGTACGATTTACTGAAGCTTTGGAGCAATCGAGTAATATTGTGTTTGCAAAGCTCTCAGATAAAATAGATGATTTCAAATTTTACAAATATGCTCGTGATTTTGGTTTTGGAATAATCTTGGGAATTGATTTTCCCGGTGAAGTGGCCGGTTCAATGAAAAGACCGAAGCAGTTTAGCTCCACAACAAAAAAATTCATGGCATATGGATATGAATTGGGTGCCACTGCATTGCAAATGGTCAATGCATATTCCACCATTGCAAATCGCGGTGTAATGATGCGACCATTTCTCGTCAAAAGAATTTTTGGTCAAGATCAAGAAGCAATTTCAGAGACGAAAGTGCAGCGAATACGAACGGTGCTTTCCGAAAAAACCGCGAGAACCATGACCTCAATGTTGACCAGAGTTGTGGAATATGGTACGGGTAAAGAAGCCCAAATAGCTGGATTGCCAATAGCCGGAAAAACCGGAACGGCTCAACAATTGGTCAATGGCCAATATTCCAAACAAGACTATACCGCATCTTTCGTTGGTTTTTTCCCTGCAGATGCACCAAAGGTGGCGATGATCGTGATGCTCCACAAACCAAAAGCATCAATCTATGGTGGAACAACATCCGCCCCTATTTTCAAGAAAATTGCTCAAAAATGGATTACGGCATCAAGAATACCCGTCTCTGATGTGGAGAAGAGTAATGAACAAGTAAGAAAACGCGTACAAGACTCCTCAATCGTTCCTGACCTTCGAGGATTGACCTTTGCCAATGCAAAAGAATTGTTACATGATATAGGTTTACGGATAAAGGGACCTCAGCAAGGTACGGTGATTCATCAATCAAAGAAGCCAGGTATTTGGCTCGAAAAAGGGAAAAGCATTGAAGTGCAAACGAACATGATGGCGATTCCGGAAAGTCAAGCGAAATCATTTTCGGTGAATCAAACACACACTATTTCACCTAGTAAGCAACTGTCAAAACCCAAAACTTCAAAGCCAATGCCTGATGTTCGTGGCATGAGTGTACGCAGAGCGCTTGCTGTATTGCATTCTTCGGGGTTTAAAGCTCGATTAGTAGGAAAGGGTAAAGTCGTATCCCAGTTGAAGTCTAAATCAGATCCAAAGGAATGTGTGCTCATGGCACGCTGATCATCCTCGCGGATGATATGTTTTGTGAACTTGCCGAATGAATTCACGATCGATATGCGTATAAATTTGCGTTGTGCTGATGTCTGAATGTCCGAGCATTTCCTGCAATGCCCTCAAATCCGCACCACCTTCCAATAAATGTGTAGCGAAGGAATGTCTGAATGTATGTGGATGCACATGTTTTTCAATACCTGCCCCTTTCGTTGCTTCACTGACGATCGACCATACACTCATTCTAGAAATGCCTGTACCACGCTGATTCAAAAACAAGATATCATCGGTTGCTTTACCTACTTTCATGAAATGCGGACGTACGTCTTCCTGATATTGCCCCACCCATTCCAATGCCGAACTTCCAACAGGTACTATCCTTTCTTTCGACCCCTTTCCGAATACTCTAATGACTTCTTGTTCCAAAAGCATATCTCTTTGTTTTAAACCACATAATTCAGAGACGCGCAAACCACATGCATACAGCAATTCAAGAATTGCTCTATCTCGAATACCTGATTTTGTCGAAGTGTCCGGTTGTTCCAAAATCGAGAGCATTTCATCGATTGACAATGTATCGGGCAATGTTCTGCGAGACTTTGGCAATTCCGCCTTTTCGGTGATATCATTATTGATGGATTTATTCGCAAAAAGAAATGCAAAAAAACCCCTGAGAGATGAAAGAGTTCTTGTCCTTGATGATAATGCAAGTCCCAGCTCTTCTAGCATCATCAAAAATGCATTCACCTGGGTAATTTGGATATCATCAAATCGAATGATGCCATACTGATGGATGTGATGGACAAAACGATCGATATCAAACATATATGCAGAAATCGTATTCTCACTCACCCCTTTTTCAAGAGCAAGATATCGTTTGTAAGATTGTAATTCTCTCTGTAAAGAGAGAGGAAGAGGTGTGGATGAATCATCCATCATTCATGCATCATGAAAAGTAATTTGGAGATGCTTTCGTAACAACAACATCATGCGGATGTGATTCTTTCAAACCAGCACCCGTAATCTTCACGAATTGAGCATGTTGCTGCAATGCAGGAATAGTCCCGCAACCACAATAGCCCATTGAAGCTCTTAATCCACCGGTCAATTGATATATGGTATCGCTGGCATTGCCCTTGAATGGTACCCTGCCTTCGATCCCTTCCGGCACCAGTTTGGCAAGACCATCCTCCATGTCCTGAAAATATCTATCGGCTGATCCTTGCTGCATGGCACCGAGAGAACCCATGCCGCGATACATTTTATACGCTCTGCCCTCGAGGAGAATTTTTTCACCCGGAGATTCTTCATGGCCGGCCAGCATGCCACCGATCATCACGCAATCTGCTCCAGCCGCAATTGCTTTCGCAACATCGCCGGTTTGCTTGATTCCTCCGTCAGCTATGACTGGCACTCCATGTTTGTGAGCTTCGGAAGCAGCTTCAATAATGGCTGTCAATTGGGGAACGCCAACCCCTGCGATAATGCGAGTGGTGCAAATGCTTCCAGGTCCGATACCCACCTTGACACCATCGGCACCAGCTTCGATCAAGGCCTTTGCGGCTTCACCAGTTCCAATATTGCCACCTATGATTTGCAAATCAGGGAAAGCTGTTTTAACTGCTTTGATCATTTCCAATACGCCTTTTGAATGACCATGTGCAGTATCAATGATAACAACATCAACCCCTGCTTTATGCAAAGCTCCGACCCTTTCCATTGTTTCTTGTGTGATTCCAACAGCCGCACCAACGCGTAATCTGCCGAGTTCATCCTTGCATGCATTGGGATATTTTTTCTTTTTTTGAATGTCTTTGAATGTTATCAAACCTTGTAATTGACCTTGATCATCAACAACCGGTAATTTTTCAATGCGATGTTTTTCCAGAAGTTGTTCGGCTTCCTCCAATGTTGTACCCAATGGAGCAGTAATGATTTTATCCTTCGTCATGAGCTCGGAGATGAGTTGATTGCCATTTGTCTTGAATCGCAAGTCTCGATTTGTTGCGATGCCAATCAAAGCCCCTGCTTCATCAATCACAGGAAATCCGGCAATTTTGTATTTGGCCATCAAGGCAAGAGCATCTTGGGCGGTATTTGATGCCTTAAGGGTGATTGGATTGCGAATCATTCCGCTTTCAGAACGCTTGACCTTATCCACTTCATCGGCTTGGGCTTGAATGGACATGTTTTTATGAATAATTCCCAGGCCACCTTCCCTGGCTAGTGCTATTGCCATTTCTGCTTCTGTGACTGTATCCATTGCAGCTGAAATGATGGGAATATTCAAGGAAATCGTGCGAGTAATCCTTGTTTTCAAGGATGTTTCACGAGGCAAAACCTCTGAATAACGGGGTACGAGCAGCACATCATCAAATGTGATACCTTCGGAAATAATCTTTGAATTCATGAATCTGCATGACCGGAAGGAGTGGAACATTGAGAGCGAGAAGTGACCTTCAAAACTCTATCCTCACGCAATTTAAGGAATATC
>SXZI01000044.1 GCA_005788035.1 Bacteroidota bacterium | reverse complement strand
TCAAGTCGCCACCGGCTACCCCTTCCGGTGGCAACGAGACAGGAATTACCCCTGATTGTAATTTTTCTTTTGTAATTGATTGGTTCTTCAAGTGTTCATTTCCAATTGAGGCTTGTCTTATAGAAAATTCATAACCATGAGGACTTGCATTTACCACTAGAAGCGAATCTCCTTGAACAGAAATAGCTTTGAAGTCTAAGCCTATTCGAATCGAATCACCCGTGACTTCTGTAAACAAGGGTGATAAAGGAGATAAAACCACAGTACCGGATTTTCCATTCATAGACTTAACAATACCTTTGAATCTATCGCTCAAAGAATCTGCGATTATGGAATGCACAGCTTTGGGGACCATCGTAATCTTAATGCGTGGTGATTGTTCTATACCATTGATCATCATACCCAACCAAAGATCTTCTGAGAAATCAAGTGTTAGTGGGGATACATTTCCAACTATCGTATTGATCAATCCATCTCTTAAAGAAAGGAATTGTCTTTCTTGCCATAAAGGGGTTAAAGCATAAGGATGTGAGTATAGCGATAATACTATCCATGCACTATCTGGAGTTTTATTTCCATTTGTATTGTGTACTTGCGCCTGGAATGTAAAGGTGATTGCAGAGTCTGCATATGCTATGGAAAACGGTGCGCATAATGCAAATAAAAGTGTCAATTTCATGATATCCACCTGATGTATCATAATCAATTTGATTGGATGCAACCTATGAGATTCAAACGATTAAAGCATCACTTCAAAATCAATGAAAAAGCACTTAAGAAAAAAGAATCGGTTTTTTTTATTCGGATCATTCCGTATTTACGCAAGTGGGACGCGATTGTAAGGATGCATGTATAAAGAGGGCATGAAGTTGGTATCAAAGCCTCAGAAGGAGGCATATTTCATATAATTAATCAGGAGATTCATAATGATGAATCAACAGAATAATTCAAACAATGATTCTCAATCAGGAAAGGATATGAGTGAGGATCCAACTATTACAAAACTGAAGAATGAGATTCTTCAATTGCAGCAAACATTGGAGATTAGGATGGAGGAGAACAAGTATCTACGTATGCAACTCAATAGATTAGATAGAAACAGAAAGATTGGAGATCTTCCCTTTATTCAGAACTTACGACCCGAAACGAGGGAAAGAGGCAGTACATATATATTTGGATTAAAGGAAACAGATTTTATACCTAAACTTCAATTAAGAAAACAACTGTTGAGAAGGCATCCAATGCTGTCATCCAATGATATTGATTTCAGCATCATGCTTTCTATAGGATTGACAAACAAAGAAATAATGATTTTATCGGGTAAGTCACATTCAACAATAGAAAACAATGCTAGCATATTAAAGAGCAAACTATTTGGCGAACATTCTCAGAGAGATCTAAGATCCTATCTATATTCCCTGGAGATAGATGCCATAACTGATTCATCTCGCGAGTTTTCGATTGATAAGATAATGCGATCTCATGATATCGTATTATCTCATACTGAATGCAAGGTCTGTGGGATGATTGTGTTAAGGATGAGGAATAAAGACATTTGTGATACATTAATGATATCACCAAGGACTTTGGAAAGCCATAAATATCGAATAAAGAAAAAATGCAAACTCACGCGAAGTGAGTCATTGATGTCAAGACTTCATGAATTAATATCCCCTTATCTCTGAAAAACCTTATAGGATATGTACTTTCATATCCTATTTTTTTTCATCATCGAGATACGTATCAACAGTAATTCTAACTGTTCGAGAATAGAAACGTCCTTCAGGTAGGTGCAATGGGAAAAGTAGATCATCGAAGCCACGTCCCTCAGTTACGATTTTATTTGCGGTGAAATATCGCGATATTTCTTGCGCGCGTCGAAGCGAAAGCGACCTATTATATTGTGCAGCACCAGTTCTGTCTGTATGACCTGTTAGCGTGAGTATTGAAGTATTCAGGATATTCTTCTTTACATCTTGAATGATGAAATTATTTGCTTCATCTACTGCTGACGAATTATATCCAAACGTAATGAGATTGTATTTTTCAACTTTATTTTTGTTTGCAATTATCTGCTTTACGGGAATTGATGTTTCACCTATAACTTTTTCTGCGCCATTATTATCCTTGGCTATAATTTTGAGTTCAACACTTTCTGCATTTAAAAGATCATCCGATAAATTATCAGCAAATGTTCTCAATGTATCCTCCATATAAGAATCACCCGTTTTCAATACAACGGATTGATTTCCTGTCACAGCTCTCAATTCCCATTGCTTAATATTTTCTTTGTTCAGTCGATCTGTACTAATACGAATATCATTGGGAATAACTCTATAACTTGTGTCAATAAATTTGATGGGTAGAAATATATCTGGATCACTCGATGAAATCTCAACACGTCTATTTTCTTCTTCACCATACCCAGTATTTATTCTTGATGGTTGATCAGGTAGATTTCTAGCGTCAACATTTATTCGCTCTGGCTGAATTTTCCAGACATTTACAAGATAATTTTTGATAGCTTCCGCTCTCTTTTTTGAGAGAGCCAAGTTATTCGCCTCTATCCCATTATTTGAGTTTGTACCTGTAAGATTGATATTTGCATCAGGTTTTTTTTGGAGCCTTTGTCCTAAAATATTCAATACATTATGATAAAGATTAATTGCTGAATCTGTCCGTATATCGTCAATTGATAAATTTGAAGTTTCAATATCATTCAATTGTTTGTATCTGGAAGGAATTTCAGCAGAGCTAGAATCGAAGAATACATAATTGATAATCGAAAACATGTTTCGAGCAACCTTCTTTTCTATTTTAATAACATTATCTACCGGACTACCATTTGTATCATACAAAATCGCTTTGATTGGAGATTGTATCAATGAAGTTAGGTTCTGTTTCATTTGAACTTGATTACGACTTGGCGTTGTTATGGTAAGCGAAGGTATGAGTATAGGATCTTTCGTTTCAAGCGGTATTATAATAGTCTCTTCCTTTGTATAAGAAAACACAATTGATACACCGAATCTTATAGTGTGAACCTGCCATGTTTCATCCGATTTCAACAGATCTGTAATTGGAAATTCATAAGCAATTTCTGGTATCAGTTGTGTCGTATTGCGAGCATTTAAAGGCAAAGCATATCGGCCTAGCATCACTATTCCACCCTCCACTACAGACATATCAGGTATCGAGCCATAAAACTGATTTCTTGTGCGAGCTTGATTGTCTGTAAATACGGCATTAGTCGGTGATTCTAGTTTTTCAGCCTGTTCAAATGTAGACGATAATATACCGCCAAAACGCAATCCTCCACCAATTGAAAGAGCATCATCAAATCTGTAATTTGCAAGAATTGATAATCCAAGAGAATATATAGATGTTGATAAGTTATATCCAATTCTGGCGAGGGTAAATGCAGGATTGGAGTTTGGATCATCAATCAATATCTCTTCAGCTTCATAAAATGCTCCTGGTATTCCCTTTATGTCTAATCGAGATTGCAATGATAAAGGCATGGTTTCATAATCATATGTGAAATCCAAGCCGATTGAACCTAGAAATCCTTCTGAATTTGAATATATCGGTCCGCAGGACGGTATTCCGGGTAATGCAGAAAAATCTACATGATGTCGATATATTGATGGGAATACACTTAACCCCGCCTTCCACAATACTTGTTGTCTCACGACTGTCGTATCAGCCGCAAACATAGTTGTGGTGAAAAGAAAGAAGAAAAGTGAACACAGCATATTCATTTTGCTATGACACAAGGAGTGGTGAGTAGATCGCTTGGTGTTTTCATGATGATGAAGTATGTTCCGGATGGTATAAATTCGGTATCTACCTTCAGCTCATGATAACCAGGCTTCAATGCACCTTCATGAAGGGATCCAATTAATTTACCATCTGGTGCATACATGAGAATTTCCGTTGGTCCTTGCTCGACAATACTTGCAGCCACAGTAAGTGAACCTTTTGCAGGTAATGGAAATGATGATAGGGCCAATCCCTGTTTTAATGTGCTGATGAGACGTGGTTTACCATCGGTAAAACACAAGTCTTCCAATTGGAATTGACCATTTTTCTTGATGATTACAGCTTTTGGATATTCATTGATAGCAAATGAATCCCAAGTGACAGGTGAAATTGCTTCATTTCCAAGCTTTACTCTGAATGTTATTTTTTTAATGATGCCCGCCGTGTCAGTACTGGTACCTGAAAAACGAATGGTTCCTATATCATTAATTCTTGTAAATGAATCATGACCGCCCATCGGTTCAAGCACAGTAGCATTATAAGTGAATGAACCGCTAAATGACCAGAGAGTCCCGAATGGTAGTTTTTGTGATGACTCAATGATGATGGGCATTTCAACAGTTTGACCTGCTTTGCCACTGAATACAGGCAATACAACAATAATGCCTACATCATTTTTCGGTAATGAAGAACGCATGGTGTACCAAAATCCACTTCGCACTTCACCTGATTTTTCAAAACTTCTGCCAATTGCTGTTTGACTTACTGTTCCATGAATAACAGAACTTCCCGTTTTAGCAGTTGTACCACCTGCCCCCCAAACACCACGCATGGTTTTTTGGGCATTGACATCAATGCTCAAGAACATCAGCATGATTGATATTTTTAACACTAGTTTCATGGTTGAATGACTGTGACATCAACATTCACTGCAGCAGGATCAATCGGACCATTTGTAGTATT
>SXZI01000008.1 GCA_005788035.1 Bacteroidota bacterium | reverse complement strand
CTCTATGAAATGCAAATACAGCAAGAGGTCTATCAGTTGAAAGGGATGAGTACATTCATTTCCAGAAGTTCAATTGCAGAAATGGCAAAACAAAAAGTGTTTGCCAAGGTGAAACAACTTGGAATTTCAGAAGGATCGATGACGCATGCAATGCATAGAACATTGACATCCGCTTTTCCCAAAGTGAAAACCGTCTCTGATGCAGGCATCGTGCACAACATCATTATGCAGAAGATGCCTCATGAAGTAGAGCATATCAGAAAAGCTGCAAAGATTGCAAGCAAAGTATTTCAATCAATCATCAAAGAAATCAAACCAGGTATCACCGAGGCTGATATTTCAGCAGAAATATCGTATCAAGGAAGAAAAGCCGGAGCAGAAAAGGAATCATTTGACATCATTGTTGTTTCCGGAGAACGTAGTGCAATGCCTCATGGTAGAGCCACAAATAAGAAGATCAAGAAAGGCGATGCCATTACGATGGATTTTGGATTTTACGTGAATGGCTTTGCTTCAGACATGACACGTACCGTTTTTGTTGGTAAAGCCTCCAATCGCCAAAAATTGGTGTATAACACGGTTTTGGAAGCTGTATTAACTGCAAATGCTGCCGCAAAAGCGGGTATCGATTGTAAAAAACTTGATGGAATCGCTAGGAATATCATAGAAAAAGCAGGGTTTGGGGAGTTTTTCCGCCATTCATTGGGTCATGGACTCGGTATCGAAGTTCATGAATCTCCAAGAATTTCACGTGAGGCAGCGGGTGAAAAGGTGCCAAATGGCTCGGTTATCACGATTGAACCCGGTATTTATTTACCAGGAGAGTTTGGGGTACGCATAGAAGATGATCTCCACATTGCAGGAAAAGGCGCAGAAGTGTTAACTTTGGCGTCTAAACAACTCCTTGAATTGTAAAGAGTTTAAGTTTTAGCATGCAATGATGTTCGGCCACATTCGTTTTTCCGTGCCCGAATACATTGTTTTTTCGTTTCAATATCGGAGTAGATTCAAACCATGAGAAGAGCAATCTCATTGCTGATGTATATGAGTTTCGGACTCCTGTGCATCACACACTACACACAAGCGCAGAAATCCAAAGCACCAAAAGGTACTGCAAAATCACCCGCACAACAAAACCCGGTAGTCATGCAAATTGGTCCTGAATCAGTTACTCTATCTGATTTGGAACAAGCATATAAACGCAATATGAATCGGAAGAATATCAAACTTTCCGAAGTGAAAAAAGACAGCGTTATGGACTTTGTTCGACTCTATACCAATTACCGTTTGAAAGTCCTTGATGCATTTGGTCGAAAACTTGACCAAGATTCTGCGGTCAAAGCAGACATTGAACAAAACAGAAGATTGCTTGCAGATAACTATTTGTTTGAGAAGAAGTTGGTTGAACCAACTGTGGAGCAATTGCTTCAACGCAGAAAAAGAGAATTGCAAATTGCGATCATCTTTGTTGAACGTCCTGCTGATACTGTAAAGGCGTGGGACAAAGTTCAAAGACTTCATGCTATTGTAAAAGCAGGTGCAGATTTTGAGCGCATAGCAAGAGACTCATCTGAAGATCGTGAAACAGGAAATAAAGGCGGCCTCCTTCCATTTATTACCAGTGGAAGAATATTGCGTGCTGTCGAAGATGCTGCATATGCAACACCTGTCGGACAGATTTATCCAAATATCGTCATCGGACGTGGTGGATACTTTATCGTAAAAACCATCAAAAATGATCCCAGAATCAAAGTTAAAGGAAGTCATATTCTTAGTTTTATGACAAATCCAAATGACTCAGCAAATGCAATTGCAAAAGCAGATAGCTTGCTTGGATTGCTTCGTGCAGGCGCATCATTTGCAACAGTTGCCAAAGCTCATTCCGATGATGCTTCCAGCAAAGAGAAATCTGGATCGCTCGGCGGATGGTATACGCGTTCAAAAGGCATGGAAGGTGGTTCCGGTGATGTTCTTCATCCTGCTTTCGAAGCCGCTTTATATGCATTGAAAGATGGTGAGATATCAGGGAAAGTTTGGACTGACTATGGAATACACATCATCAAGCGTGATTCCACCAAAGAAGTTGATTTGGAAGAAGACCGTGATGGCTTGAAAAGAGAATATAAGCGTATTTATTTTGAAGAAGACAAAAGACGCTATATTGATTCCATTAAGACAGCAAATGGTTGGAAATTGGAGATTCCAGTCTTGAAGCAATTGACTTCATTGACAGATACTGCAAAAATCATGGCCGATACAAACACATTCAAAAAAGTGGCAAACGATATTCGAATTTTGCCGCTTTATTCATTGAAAGACCAAGGTGCAATCACTGTTGGTAATTTTATTGATAGTGTCAAAAAACAAGAATTCAGAACAATCACTGCAAGCACTCTTGGGATAACAAGAGCATTGGATAAGATGACAGATCCCAAAGCATTGCGCATCGCAACTTCTTCTCTTGAAAAAGAATATCCTGAATTTGGCACTTTGATGCGTGAATTCAGAGATGGCATTCTACTTTTCAAAGTGGAGGAACAAGAAGTGTGGAGCAAACTAAAGTTCGATTCATTGGCAGCTAGATCATTTTGGGATACCACAAAGACTAAATATAGAACTGATGTAAAATTTGATGTCAGTGAAATTTATGTTACTTCCGATTCACTTGCCAAGGCATTGCGTGAGCGTTTGAATGGAGGTGAAAAATTTGAAGGTTTGGCGAAGGAATACACCGAGAGACCAGGATTCAAAGAAAAGGGCGGAAGATATCCGGCGCAAACAATCAAAGAGAGCAAATTGGCATCAATGGTTGAAAAGAAACAATTGATGCCTGGTGATATTCTTGGTCCTGAACAATATGAGCGCGGATATGTATTGTTGTTCTTGAATGAAATCGTGCAGCCAAGAGAAAAACGTTTTGAAGAGGCAATACCTGACTTTGCTCCATTGTTTCAGGATATGGTCCAGAAACGTTTGACAGAAGATTGGTTGAATCGCATCAAAACCCAATATCCAGTCACCGTGCAAACCAAAGTACTCGATTCAATCCTGAAAAAATAATCCAATCAATAAGCCCGGCCTTGCCGGGCTTCTTCTCTTAGGTTATCTCATGTTGAACATCCTTGCTTTACTATTCATCGCATTACCGATTTTTACAGTACCTTCCATTGCTCAGCAATCACAGGTTTTGGATAAAATTGTTGCAACAGTTGGTAGAGAGATAGTCCTTCAATCAGATATTGAAGGAAGAATTGCAATGTTCATGCAACAGAATCCCAAAGTAAATCCAAATGACCCTGAATTAAGAAAGCAAGTATTGGAAGCATTGATCAATGAACGATTGATGGTAACCAAAGCAGTTGAGGACAGCATCTTGGTGCAAGATGAAGAAATCAATCAAAGTCTTGATTTCATGATGCAGAACATGATGCAAACCTATGGATCAGAAAAGCGGGTTGAGGATTTGTATGGAATGTCTGTTTCGCGCATCAGAAAAAATTACCGCGAGGAAGTTCGTAAGCAATTACTCGTTGAACGTTTGCAACAACAGCGTTTCATGAATATCAAATGCTCAAATCGTGAAGTTGAAGATTTTTATCAGCAATATCGCGACTCAATTCGCCCTATTCCTGCTTCGGCTGAATTAGCTCATATCGTTAAGCATGTAAAACCCAGTGCAGATGCAAAAGAAGAAGTGAAGAAACTTGCTTTGCGCATCAGAGACTCTTTGGTGAAGGGAATTGACTTTGCAGAACTCGCAAAAAGGCATAGCGGTGATCCAGGCTCTGCATCTTCCGGTGGAGATTTGGGTTGGGTGGATAAGGGGAAATTAGTTTCTGAATATGAGAGAGCTGCATATGATTTGCAGTCAGGCGAAACATCTCAGCCGATTGAGACACCATTCGGATTTCACATCATTCAAACAATTGAAAAACGAAAAGATGCTGTTCATACAAGGCATATCCTTCTTAAACTTGGTGGTTCATCTGACGATAAAAAACGTGTGGAAACGATACTTGCAGAACTAAAGGATCGCAATGCAAAAGGGGAGTCATTCGAAGAACTTGCAAAACAATATTCCGATGAAAAAGAAACACAAGGATTCGGTGGAGCAATGGGCGTCATAGAGCTCAATAGACTCCCGGCCGATTTGAAATCCATTGTAGAGTCTTTGCCGGAAGGTGGCGTATCGCAACCATTGCCTTATATGTCCGATCCAACAAAACCTGCAATGCACATTATACTCAAGAAAAAAAGTATTGCAGAACATTCCCCTACGCTTGCATCGGATTTCAAAAAAATCGAGCAAATCGCAGTTCAGCAAAAACAAGCCAAGATGATGGAGAAATTTCTCAAAGAATTACGTTCCATGATTCCGGTCCAGGTGTCTGAATGATCAAGATCATCAGTTGGAATGTGAATGGTATTCGTGCTTCTTTGAAGAAGGGTCTGACAGATTATGTCCTTCGCGAACAGCCACAGATATTCTGCGTTCAAGAGACTAAAGCAGAACGCGAGCAAGTCCCCACAGATTCATGGCCTCCACCGGGATATAGAGATTTCTATCATTCTTGTTCTGTTCGAGGTGGCTATAGCGGCGTTGCAACGTTCACCACATTGGAACCATTGCATGTGAATCGAGATATAGGCATAGAGCGATTTGATCAGGAAGGCAGAGTGATGCAAACAGACTTCGAACAATTTACTTTGCTCAATGTATATTTTCCTAATGGTGGGGCAAGAGATGAAAGATTGCTCTATAAATTGGATTTCTATGATGCATTCTTTGAATACTGTGAAGAGTTACGAAAACAAGGAAAAAAACTGATCATTTGTGGCGATTATAATACCGCGCATCATCCAATTGATTTGGCAAGACCAAATGAAAATAAAAAGACTTCCGGTTTCATGGACGTTGAAAGGGTGAAGCTTGATCAGATACAACAGCTTGGTTATGTTGATACATTTAGATTATTCAATCAAGAGCCGGGTCAATATACATGGTGGGATGTGAAAACAAGATCAAGAGAAAGAAATATTGGCTGGCGCATCGATTATCATTGGGTTACCGAAGATCTTGTTCCATATGTAAAACATGCCTATCATCAGGCAGATCAACAAGGTTCCGATCATTGCCCTGTGGTACTTGAACTTTCCTTCTAAGTGTTCACCATGAACATTCTTTCATTCGATGCAACTCAATTTTCCTCTCTAGTACAAAACATTACCACTATACTTGAGAAAACAGGGTTTTCCATCACACCAACTGTGATTGAAACATTGCGTCATTCCTGCTCCGAATTAGATCGTGAAGAAGTATCTATTCTCATCGATATTGCCATTCATACCCGAAAAGCACTTTATCAAGATCAATACAAAAAAATATTCCCTTGGTATTTTACCGAACAGACATTGATGCAATGTAGCGAGCCATCATTTGCACAACATGTGATGACCATATTGGATGTGAAAGGGGCTCGTGTGGTTGAATCATGCACAGGTGCTGGCATGCATGCTTTG
>SXZI01000043.1 GCA_005788035.1 Bacteroidota bacterium | reverse complement strand
GATACATGGTTCTCTTCATGGCTCTGGCCCATGACCACGATGCAATGGCTAGCGGATGGCAAAACCGAAAACACCGAGGATATGTCCTATTATCTTCCTTCGAATCTTCTTGTGACCGGTCCGGACATCATCTTTTTCTGGGTTGCCAGAATGATCATGGCATCACTGAAATTCACGGGCAAAATTCCATTCCGCGATGTGTATTTCACGAGCATCATTCGCGATGGAAAAGGTAGAAAGATGTCGAAATCTCTCGGCAATTCTCCTGATCCACTCAATGTGATCGACAAATATGGTGCCGATGCATTGCGTTTCACGATTGTCTATCTGGCTCCGCTCGGAACGGATGTTCGGCTAGAGGTAAAAGAACAAGATGTTCCCCAAGTTGAGCTTGGCAGAAATTTCGCGAATAAAATCTGGAATGCGGGACGCTTCCTCATGATGAAACGCGAGGAAAATCCGTTCCTAGGTGAAACATCTGCATTGTCCGAAGATCAAATGAGTGCCGCTGATCAATGGATTCGCTCCAGATATCATTCCACGATCAAGCAAGTGGCAGATCATTTACATGATTATCGCATCACCGAATATGCCAGAACATTGCATGAATTCATTTGGAGAGATTTCTGCGATTGGTATGTGGAGATTCTGAAATCACAAGTGAATGCGAGTGATGATGCGGAAGCGAAAGCAAGAATGGTGCATTTTGCAATGAGCATTTTCGATGGAACAATGAGACTTCTTCATCCCGTGATGCCATTCATTTCCGAGACTTTGTGGCAGGAATTGGCAACAGAAAAATCCACGGACATGATTTGCAATGCTCTCAATCCCACATTCAAACAAGAATATGTGAACAAGAATGTTGAGGAATCATTCGAACTTCTTCAGATGCTCGTTGAAGAAATTCGAAAAATGCGTTCCCTTGCCAATATTCAGAATCATCAAAAATTACCCGTCATTTTGCGTGTTCCGGATGCAGAGCTCTCTGCTTTTCTCTTGGCACAATCTTCCACGATATCATCGCTCGGAAGAGCAAGCGGTATAACCATCGCGCCGAATGCAGAAAAACCGGACAATGCTTTGTCATCAGTCATTCGTGGAATAGACATATTCATTGAAACGGCTGGTGCAATTGATCAAGAGAAAGAAAAAGCTCGTTTGACAAAAGAAGCTGAGCGTCTTTCCGGACTCATTCGTTCCATCGAAGGTAAGCTCAATAATCCCGGTTTTGTTTCCAAAGCACCGGAGCAAGTAGTAAAGGCAGAACAAGAAAAATTGGCATCAATCAAAGACTCTCATGCAAAAATTCTTGAGAATCTTTCATCATTAGGTTAATTCACAGAGATCATTTCATAAAGCGCACTATGCAAAATCAATCACTCGACAAACGCAGCATCATAGGATTCGTCCTCATTTCACTCATCCTCACGGGATGGATACTTTGGATGAGTACCACACAGAGACAAGTCAATGCACCCGTGGAGAAACAAGCAACGAAGAAATCGGTGCCCAGTTCTGCACAGGAAGCCAAGAAGAAAGTGGCAGGCACAATTTCCGGTGGCAATGGTTCCATTGCAGAAGATTTCATACGCATTGAAACAGATGTGCTTCGAATCATGATCAGCACAAAAGGTGGTTCGATTGCTCGATGGGAATTGAAAAATTATACATCATGGCATGACAAAACATATCCCGGAGTTCCGGTACAATTGATTTATCGTGGGCAAAGAGAAGCCACGATCACCTATGTAAACAATGATGGAAAGAAAGTCGATACAAAGTCGATGCATTTTGCATTCACGAATGACAAACGATCATACACATTGAAAGGCAATGAGTCCATCACAATCAGTGCCATCCATGAGCTTGCACCCGGCAGTGCGATTGTGAAAACATTCACCATCAGTGGAAATTCCTATGCTTGCAGAACTGAAGTTGAATTGCGCAATATGGAGCAATTCATGCCTCAGCGCACCTATGACTTGATTTGGAAAGGTGGCGTGAAGTTTCAAGAACAGAATTCTGTTGATGAATCCAATACCGCTATTGCTCTTACAAGTGTGAATGGTACAATCGATGAATTTGATGCGACTGAATATGCACAGCCGACTTCTGTTCAGAGCGCCGGTGAAATCGATTATGTGGCAACACGCACCAAGTACTTTGTTGCTGCAATCATACCGGAAAAGAAAGATGCTAATGGTATGGCATTCATGGAAGGAATCAAAGAAGGGGCTGCGAATGAAGGTCATATTGAAAAGTATTCACTGGCATATCGCAATCGATATAAAGGCGGAGTGCAAAAAGATGCATTCACCATTTTCATCGGACCTCAGATTTATGATACATTGCAAGCCTATGGTTTGGAAAAGACCATCAATTTCGGAACATTCTATGGCGTGAAATGGCTGGTTGCACCGATTGGTGAATATGTGATTTTGCCAACGCTTTCATTCTTGCACACATTCATCGCCAATTATGGCATTGTGATCATCCTCTTTTCATTCTTGATGAAAATCGTTCTGCAACCATTCAGTGCTTCGCAAATGAAGTCGATGCAGAAAATGAAAGCGGTACAACCACTCTTGCAAAAAGTACAAGAGAAATACAAAGATGATCGCACGATGTTATCGCAAGAGACGATGAAGATTTATTCCGAATATGGCATCAATCCTGCAGGTGGTTGTTTACCGATGATCATGCAGATGCCTATTCTCATTTCCTTGTGGTCTGTGCTAAGTAGTTGGATGGATATTCGCCATCAGCATTTCTTTGGTTGGATCAGTGATTTATCTGCACCTGATGTTATTCTGGATCTTGGTTTCAAATTGCCTCTCTTCCAGGTTGACAAACTCAGTGGTTTGGCATTGCTCATGGGTCTTGCGATGTTCATTCAGCAAAAGATGACGATCACCGATCCAAATCAAAAGTCGATGGTCTATATCATGCCAATCATGTTCACATTCATGTTTTCCGGCTTCCCTTCCGGTTTGAATGTGTATTATTTTGTCTTCACGATTTTGGGCATCATTCAGCAAGTGTGGATCACCAAATTCTCCAAGAATAAAATCACATTGGAAGATTTGAAACGGGCGCCCAAAAAAGAAGGATGGTTTGCTCAGCGCATGCGCATGGCTCAGGAAATCGCGCAGCAACAGCAGCAGGCAAAAGCAAGTGGAGGCAATAAGCGCACACCGATTGGCAATTCATTACCCAAAAAGAAGAAGTGATGATGATGTTTCCTACACTCAATGAACAGATGGACATTTTGAAATCCGGTGCTGCGGAAGTATTGCCGGAAGATGAAATCGTCAAGAAGATTGAATATTCATTGAAGCATAAGAAACCAATGATCATCAAGTTGGGATGTGATCCTTCGCGTCCGGACTTGCATATTGGTCATGCGGTTGTGCTGCGCAAGATGAGACAATTTCAGGATATGGGTCATCATGCAATTTTGATTGTAGGTGATTTCACCGGAATGATTGGCGATCCCACGGGGAAATCCAAAACACGTCCTGCACTCACATTGGATGAAACAAGAGCGAATGGTCAAAGTTATTTTGATCAGGCCTCGTATATTTTGTCAGAGAAGAATCTCACGATCAAATACAATTCCGAATGGCTTTCTGAAATGTCATTCGCCGATGTGATCAAACTCTCGGCTC
>SXZI01000042.1 GCA_005788035.1 Bacteroidota bacterium | reverse complement strand
CTTCACTTGTTGCATCACAATCTACTGTTCATGCAAAGTTTGACGGTCAAATCGTTTTTGAGAATGTCAAAACAGTTGCTTATGAAGATGAAAACGGAATGGATGTTTCTGTTGTTGTCAGCCGAAGTGGCGTCATTCATATTTCGGAACCTGAAACAGGTCGCATGATGACACGCTATGATGCAGTTTATGGCGCAATCCTTAAAGTTGTAGATGGACAAAAAATCAACAAGAATGATGTGATTTTCGACTGGGATCCATACAACTCCACAATCATCACAGAAAAGGCAGGTACTGTACGTTATCGTGATCTTGTTCCAAGTGTCACATATCGTGAAGAAAATGATGAACAGACAGGTCACATCACAAAAGTTGTGATTGAATCACGTGATCGTTCTAAAATGCCTTCAATTGAGATCGTGGATGATAAAGGAAATATCCTTCATACATACATTATACCTATCAGAGCTCAGATCAGCGTTGATCATGATGAGCGTGTAAGTGTTGGTACAAGACTTGTAAAGATTCCGAGAGATCTTGGTCGAATGAGAGATATCACGGGAGGTCTTCCACGTGTTACAGAATTGTTTGAAGCAAGAGCTCCTCAAAATCCTGCAGTGGTTTCCGATATTGATGGTACAATCACATTCAAGCAGGCAAAGAGAGGTCAGAGAGGAATTGTTGTAACTTCATTGGATGGTCAAACAACCACTGAATATACTGTTCCTTCAAGTAAGTATGTACTTATTCAAGAAGGTGATCTTGTTCGTGCGGGTGATCGTTTGACTGACGGATCAATCAATCCTCACGATATTCTTCGTATCAAAGGTGTTGGTGCGGTTCAAGAATACCTTGTGAATGAAATTCAGGAAGTGTACCGCATGCAAGGTGTGAAAATCAATGACAAACATATTGAAGTCATTGTTCGTCAGATGTTGCAAAAAGTACGTATCGTGGATTCAGGTGATTCAACCTTCTTGTATAATGATCACGTAGATCGTTTACGCTTCCTTGATGAAAATGAAGTTTTGAAATCACAAGTTGTAGTATCTGATAAAGGCGATTCACGCTTTAAAGTTGGACAACTTGTTCCGAAGAAGCGCTTCAAAGAAGTTAATGTAGATCTGAAAAAGAAAGAAAAAGTCGAGGCAATCGCAGAAGATGCTCAACCGGCAACTTCAGAGCCACTATTGCTCGGTATTACGCAAGCATCTCTCACAACCGAAAGCTGGCTTTCAGCATCTTCATTCCAAGAAACAACTCGTGTATTGGCAGATGCGTCAATTGCTTCCAAGATAGATTCACTTTCAGGATTGAAAGAGAATATTATCATCGGACAATTGGTTCCTGCAGGTACAGGCCTTCGCCATTATCATGACATGATTGTCACGAGTGATGTTGGTAATATTTTTGGAAGCGAAATGATTTCTGAACAGGAATCAGATGAAGCTGAAGGCTCCGATGGATTTCGTAGATTGGGCAGAAGAAGAATTTCTGTATAAGTCTTCAATTGTCCAATAGCCCAATATGTAAAGGGCAGACATATGGTTTGTCTGCCCTTTTTTTATTCTTGATGACCACTTTATGCAAACACTCATTCTAGACGGATATTCGTTGACCATTTCCGATTTGGTCAAACATGCTTCAAACTCGCATGTTTCCATTATTCTTTCTGATGCTGCACGCATAGCCATGCAGAAAAGTCGGGATATAGTTGATGAATGGGTGGATTCAGGTGAAATCATTTATGGCATTACAACAGGTTTTGGTGAATTTTCAAATGTATTCATTCCAAAAACCGACATCGAAACATTACAAGAGAATCTTATCATCTCTCATAGTGCCGGAATTGGTACATATCTCGATAGGTCTATTGTTCGCGCAATGATGATTCTTCGCATCAATGCATTGGCCAAAGGATGTTCAGGCATTAGACTTTCCACGGTAGATACACTCATTGCTATGCTCAAACATGATGTGATCCCGGCTGTACCATCCCAAGGTTCCGTTGGTTCAAGTGGTGATCTAGCACCATTGTCACATATTGCTTTGGCATTGATTGGAAAAGGGACTGTATTGCACGCTGATGGTAGCACTACATCATCTGGAACTTTCATGCAGCAGCATGGAATTCAACCTGTGAGATTACAAGCAAAAGAAGGACTTGCTTTGATTAATGGCACGCAAATGATGACTGCACTTGGTGCATTTGCTGTCCATAGAGCCAAAAGCTTGATTAATCAAGCAGATATTGCCGGGGCATTAAGTGTTGATGCACTCCGAGGTACTGATACAGCTTTTGATGAACGCATACATCGCATGCGTGGGTTTTCTGGCCAGATACAAACGGCAGCAAGATTACGAAATTTGTTGAATGATAGTGAAATCCGAGCATCGCATAAAGTTGGTGACGGAATGGTACAAGATGCTTATTCATTACGTTGCATGCCTCAAGTTCACGGTGCCTCCCGTGATGCAATTTCTTATGTGGAGCATATTATTGCAACGGAGCTGAATTCGGCTAATGATAACCCATTGATCTTTGCAGAAGATAAAGCACATCTTGCCGGAGGTAATTTTCATGGACAGCCCATTGCACTTGCATTGGATTTTCTTGCTATAGCCTGTGCCGAACTTGGTAATATTTCTGAACGAAGAACAGAACGAATGGTGAATGGGGCATTGAGTAATGGACTTCCAAGATTTCTTGCAAAAAATGGCGGTGTTCAATCAGGAATGATGATTGCTCAATATACTGCGGCAGCATTAGTTTCTGAAAACAAGGTATTATGTCATCCTGCAAGTGTCGACTCCATTCCAACATCGGCAAATCAAGAAGACCATAATTCAATGGGTAGCATTTCTGCCAGAAAAGTGCATACCATTTTGGATCATCTTGAGCATATCTTGGCAATAGAGTTTTTATGTGCAACTCGTGGAATTGAATTTCATCACCCACTAAAAACAAGCAATGTTCTTGTCAAGGTACTTGCTTTCATTAGACAGCATATTCCTTCTACAAATGAAGATGCAATCATTCATGATGAAATACAAAAAATGTCTACACTTGTTTCGTCTGGAGCATTACTCGACATAACAGAAGAATTTTTACACATTACAGCATAAGGTATCAACATGTTTGAACCACAAAAGAAAAAAGTAAAAGAACTGAAAGAAAGAACCGAAGCATTGCGGAGGTTTCTTTGACATAGATGTCAAACATGCTGAGATAGCCGAGCGAGAGCAATTAAGTGAGCAACCCGGTTTTTGGGATGATGGAATTCGTGCTCAAGCAGTAATGCAAGAAATAGCTGAAAGAAAAGAATGGATAAGTATATGGCAATCAGCTCAAACTGCAGTTGATGATGTTGGAGCTTTGATTGAACTCGGTGATGAAGCTGAAGATGCAAGTATGGAGCAAGACATTGATGCTGAAGTGGAAAAAGCTCAGCAAGCAGTGGATGCATTGGAATTACGAAAGATTCTCTCTGCACCGGATGATGCTCGAAATGCAATCTTGACGATCAATGCAGGTGCCGGAGGAACGGAAGCTCAGGATTGGAGCGAAATGCTCATGCGCATGTATACCAGATGGGCCGAAGCTCATGAATATCAAGTGCTTCTTGCCGATGAACAGCCGGGTGAGGAAGCGGGGATAAAATCAGCGACCCTGGAAATTGTCGGGAAGAATGCATTCGGATTCCTCAAAGCAGAAAATGGTGTTCATAGGTTGGTTCGTATCTCGCCATTCAATGCTCAAGGCAAAAGACAGACATCATTTGCATCGGTATATGTTTACCCGGAGATCGAAGATGATGTTGAGATTGAGATTAATCCCGCAGATGTTGAAATGGATACATTTAGATCCGGCGGAAAAGGCGGTCAAAATGTAAATAAAGTTGAGACTGCAGTTCGCTTGCGACATATTCCATCAGGTATAGTTGTGGCATGTCAACAAGAACGATCGCAACATCAAAATCGGGAAAGAGCAATGACGATGTTGAAATCAAGACTCTATCAAAAACGAAGAGAAGAAGAAGAGGCAGCAAAAGCAGCGATTGAAGGAACAAAGAAAAAAATTGAGTGGGGAAGCCAAATCAGATCATATGTCTTTCAGCCATATACCATGGTAAATGATCATAGGACTGAATTGAAAAAGACTGATATCCACTCTGTAATGGATGGTGATTTGGATGATTTTCTTAAAGCATATTTATTGCTTGGTGTGGAGGAATAATTATCATTTTCTAGTAATCAAATTACCAATCCATGTTCCAATGCTTATGATGATCGAACCCCAAAATGCTGGAAAGAATCCCGCGATTTCGATTCCTTCAAGGATGTCACCGGCGAACCACAATAGCATTGCATTGATGATAAACATGAATAAGCCAAATGAAAGCAATACAAATGGTAGACTAATCAATGTGAGTATCGGTTTTACAAAAGTGTTTAAAAATCCAATAATTAATGAAGCTATGATGGCTGACATAAAATTCTTGATCCATATGCCATCAATGAGAAATTGGGTAAGATATACGGCCGTTGACGTTATGCCCCATCGAATTATGAATGAAATCACAGCTTTCTCCAAGTGTTGTAGGCAATATACTTCTTCAATCCTATATTCAGAAGTATGAATAATTATCATAGATTTGAAACATATTCGTTTTACTACCAACATTTGTTTATTTACATAGAGATTCAAACATGCCATATGATCCATTGATCGTACAGCCCATGCGTGAAGAATTGACTTCAGCAGGATTCACAGAACTTCGCAGCCCTGAAGATGTTGATGCAGCCATTACATCATCAGGCATCTCGCTCATAGTAGTAAACTCGGTTTGTGGCTGTGCAGCTGGTGGAGCCAGACCAGGCGTAAAAATGTCATTGGATAATTCCAAAAAGCCGGATCATTTATTTACGGTTTTCGCAGGACAAGATCTAGAGGCCACTGCAAAAGCAAGAGAATACTTCAAAGGGCAACCTCCATCCTCACCAGCTATCGCGCTCATAAAGGATGGTGAATTGATTGGATTTATGCCAAGACATGCAATCGAAGGAGCAAGCCCCGACATGATTTCATCAGCTTTAAAAAAAGCATATGATGAAGTTTGCGCTTGATAAACTCATGAAAATCGTGCCATTGCAATGCTCTGTATGTAGGGCATTGCAATGTTCATGCAAGGAGGTAGGAAGATGAACAATGATTTGGAACATCAGTCCATATTTGGCATTCCCATAAATGTGGGAATTCCAATAGTTTTGGCTGCGATTACGTGCATGACATTTCTAGTGTTGACAGAACTTGTCAGCAGTCCTCTCATTCTATTCCTTATTGCATTTTTCATTATCTATCCATACAGACAGCGTTCTTTTATTGCGCGACGTATCTTGCAATTGAATTGGGCATTATTCATCCTCTGGATGTTGATGGATCTTAACTCCGCTGTCCTTCCTTTTGTATTCTCATTCATTCTTGCTTTTCTCTTAGATCCTATCATTAATGCCATGGAGCGTCTTAAATTCAAGCGCTGGTTGGCTTCGATGATAATGCTTGGCATTATTGGTGGTATACTAGCCACAGTTGCAATATTCGTGTTTCCATCTGCCTATGCACAATTGGACCAAGTTACAAAAGAAGTATCCAGATTTGTGGTGCAGACTACGAAATATTTGGAGAGTCGTCAATTCTATTCCATGTTGCAATCAATCGACATACCTAAAGAAACAGTAAAACAACTTGTTCAAGATCAATTGATGCCAAAGGCGGAAACATTATTTAGTTCAGTGATGGACGCCCTTTTTGCATTACTAACCAATATTTCATTGATTGCTGCTCAAGTTTTGAATTTGATATTGATACCTATCATTACATTTTACTTTCTGAAAGACTTGCCTGCTTTGAAAAGCTTTTTGCGAAAAATTCTCGGAATAAAAAATCCAGATGCATTATCAATGCTAGAGAGGGTTAGTGATATTTTGAAAATCTATGTTGGCTGGCAAGTGATCGCCGTTATTTGGATTGGAGCCGTTGCCTCTTTGCTACTCAGTATTTTCAATATTCCATATGCGATCGTTCTTGGAGTAATGTTTGGTCTCTTAAATCCAATTCCATTTTTTGGTTCCATTGCCAGCATGATTATTGGTATCATTGTGGCAATATTCGTTGATCCGGAACATGCATTGAATCATGTGATTGCGATAACTCTGATTGTGAATGGATTGCATTTTCTGAATGCATACGTTATTGAACCAAGAGTTTTGGGAACTAGAGTTGGTCTCCATCCAGTTCTACTACTTGCATCGATTTTTGTTTTTGGTCATTTCTTTGGATTTATTGGTTTACTCATTGCCGTTCCAACGACCGCTATCTTGATGATGTTTTTCAGGGAATGGGAGCATGCTCTTCATACCTCCGTTAATGCAGATGCACAAGTGCTGCAATCAAAGCAACAGGAGTGATGTAAGCATAATATGTTCGATTGCATTATAATCGGTGCCGGTATCGCCGGAATGGTTACTGCCAGAATGATGGCCCGAGCAGGGATGAACATCCTCATCATTGATGATTCCCAAAAAAATGCTGCATCGAGGGTAGCTGCAGGCTTGGTAAATCCAATAACAGGAAAGCGCTTTCAAGCCTCCTGGCGATTTGCAGAGTTTCTTAATCTTGGACTATTGCAGTATGCTTTGTTTGCCGAACAAGATTCCCAAGAAGCTTATCTAAAAAACACACCGATGATTCGCCTTTTTGTGGATGAGAAAGAAAGGGAGGTATTCTATGATAAAATCGGAACATTGAATGCCACTGAATTTGTCGGTGAAATGCTGGAATCTGGAACCAACCAATTGGATACTTCTATTCGAAATGAGCATGGTGGTTACAGAACATTACAAGCTCATGTCTTTGATTATGGACGATTCTTGGATGTTTCTGGAAGTATGTTCCGGAATAACATTTTGAATACATTTGTCGCGCCACATCATATCGAATCTAAAGATGGATACTGGAGCGTCTCGACAGGCAATGGATCAATCCATGGAAAAACCATCCTATTCTGCGATGGTTGGTTGGCTAGCAAGAATCCCTGGTTGTTTGATGCAAGCTTGAAATTCGACATTGTGAAAGGGGAGTCCTGCATCATTCAATCCATCGATTTGCCTGAAACCGATATTATCAGCCAAGGATTTGCTATCAGACCAATTGGTAACCATCGATTTCGTTGCGCAGCCACTTTTCAATGGAATGAAGCCACAACTATTCCAACAGCATTTGGTGCCGAGCGATTAATGCAGAGAATTCAATCGCTCATAAACTGTGAATATGAAATTCTTGAACAATCTGCCGGTTTGCGTCCTACAATGCTGCATCATCTACCATTCTTGGGCGAACATCCAAATCATAAAGGAATATTTATGCTTGGTGGACTGGGAACCAAAGGGGCATTATATGCGCCTCATATGGCTCAGCAATTGGTTCATCATTTTTCGAAGGGTGAGCAATTTGATGAAGAAATGGATATTTCAAAACAACATACTCGTTTTGCAATTCACTGATTGGAGAATACATTGAAGAATATCGCAATTTCGATATACATCATAATTTCCTTCATGAGCATGCAGCCATTGTTTGCTCAGGACATCAATCAAGCTTGGAGTCATATTCTCAAGAAAGAATTTGACAGTTCTGAAATTGTGTTCAGAAGTATTCTCGAAAATAATCCCAAAGATGTCAGGTGTATCGTTGGTTTATCATATCTCCTCGAAATGCGTCATCGCAATGCTGAATCTTGGAATGTATACAAACAGATTATGAAAACCGACATTGATCCGGTTCCTTATCTCTATTCCATTTGGCTTACTCCTCGTTTTTCAACTCAAATGCATGATAAGAAATCAGGTGTACAAGAAGTCTTGAAACAACTATCTCAAACAGGAGATAAACCTGGCTCTCTACGGGCAATGGCCATGGAGATGTTGGGTTCTGTAGAAACTCGAAATGGAAATATAAAAGCGGCAACTCAATATTATGACCGCATCAATGCACTTTCTTCATATTCAATTATTGGCCCATTTGAACATATATCTGCATCGGGATTTGGATTAGCATATCCTCCTGAAGAATTGTATGACACAACAGATGTATACGAAGGCAAAAATGGAGCTCCTGCATCATGGTACCACCCGCCAATGATCAAAAGAGATTATTGGTTGGATTTTCAATCATATTTCCCTGACAGACAAGCAATATTTTATGCAAATACTTTTGTTTGGTCACCCAAAAATATGACTGTGCAAGTCAGAGTAGGTACCTCCGGATCATTGAAGTTATTCTTGAATGATGCTGAAATATTACGCGACTCTAATGAAACAAACAATGATTTTGATACTTATATCGTAAGAACGGACTTGGTGGCCGGTTGGAATAGATTATTGCTGAAAGTAGGATATTCAGAAATTGATCGATGTAATTTCTTGATGAGAATTACGGATGAAGAAGGTAATGCTGTGCCTGGATTAAAGCATACTGCTTATGCACAACAATATGCAAAACAAAAACCAACACGGATTGAATTCATCCCAAATCCCATCATTGCACAGTTACAGCAAATAATTGAACAGCATCCTGATTGGATTGAGCATTATCTTGTTCTCGCT
>SXZI01000041.1 GCA_005788035.1 Bacteroidota bacterium | reverse complement strand
TTGACATTCCCGCTTTTTTCGATGATCGGGCATGATTTCAGTGGAAGAGATTTGATCATGCTATTCGGTGGATTATTTCTTCTGGCAAAGAGTACATTGGAGATTCACTCCAAATTGGAAGGCGAGCGCCATTCCGAGAGTACTGTTGCAAAAGCAGGGAGGAGTGCCTTTGCAATGGTTATCGGACAAGTATTGCTCATTGATCTGGTTTTTTCGCTCGATTCTGTTATCACTGCAATCGGCTTGGCCAATCATATTCCAATCATGGTGGCTTCAATAGTGATTGCTTTGTCAATTATGCTCTTATCGTCGACGGCAATTAGTGAATTTGTGGAGAAGCATCCAACATTGAAGATGTTGGCTCTATCATTTCTTTTGATGGTTGGTTTAACATTGTTTGTTGAGGGATTTGGCGTTCATGTTCCAAAAGGATATATCTATTCCGCAATGGCTTTTTCCTTATTAGTGGAAACACTGAATATTCGTTTAAGGTCAAAGTCTCAAACTCCACCTATACATTTACGGTGATTCATGCCTCAGCATCCTCATCTTTTTGCAGATAGAATTGCCGGTTTGGGAATGACTATATTCTCAGAGATCACCCGACTTTCACAAGAGTATAATGCTGTGAATCTCGGGCAAGGTTTTCCTGACTTTGATGGTCCGCAAGAGATGAAGAGACTTGCCATGGAAGCCATTGCATCAGGTCAAAACCAATATGCCTCAATGATTGGAATGCCGGCATTGAGGCGTTCAATAGCCAGGCATCAATCCAGATTTTATGTTCATGAAATCGATCCCGAAACTGAGGTCACAGTGACTTCCGGAGCAACAGAAGGATTATTGTCCAGTCTGCTTGCCTTTATCAACCCCGGTGATGAGGTAATAGTTTTTGAGCCATGCTATGATTCTTATGTCCCCGTGATTCGCATGGCCGGTGGAATACCCATCCCGGTCACATTGCATGAGCCATTGTTTAAGTTCAATCAACATGAACTGCGAGAAGCATTTTCACCTTCTACCAAAGCCATCATCATCAATACTCCGCATAATCCAACGGGAATGATGTTTAATCAATTGGAATTGGGATACATAGCTGATTTGTGTCAAGAATTCGATGTATTGGCTATCATGGATGAGGTCTATGAGCATATTGTATTCGATTCCGCCGGCCATGTTCAGATGAGAACCCTTCCTGACATGAAGCATAGAACCATTACTATTTCGAGCCTTGGTAAAACATTTTCTTGCACGGGTTGGAAAATTGGTTGGGTAATTGCTCCCGAAGAATTAACTATACCCATAAGAAATGTGCATCAATACACAGTTTTTTCGTCAGCAACACCATTTCAAGGTGCTGCAGCAGCAGCCATGGATCTCCCAGATAGCTATTTTTCAGATTTGACTGAAATGTATCGATCCAAGCGAGATTTTCTTGCCCATGCATTGGAGGGGGCCGGTCTTCACCCCATATTACCAGATGGTGCATATTTCATTATGGCTGATACCTCCGAATATCCATTCCCCAATATGAAGGCATTTGCTAGGTGGATGATCAAGGAAATAGGTATTGCCTGTATCCCTAATGCCAGTTTCTATGTAAGACCTGAAAGAGCAGGTAATTTTGTCAGATTCTGCTTCTGCAAGAATAATCAAACTCTTGAGCAAGCTGCTGAACGATTGGCTTTGATGCGTCCATGAAAGCCAATACTTTTATGGTAAGGGCTCATCATAGTGAATTGTCATAATAATGAGTAGTTTTTGGGATTGGCGTGACAATCAAACGGACATTTCACGATGGTATTTTTTGTAATTTAGTATCCGTCACAATTCATATCAATCAATCAACAGGTAAAGAACAATGTCTCAACCACTGCATATCACCGATGAAAATTTTGATGCGGAAGTCTTGAATTCCGATAAACCAGTTCTCGTTGACTTTTGGGCTACTTGGTGTGGACCTTGCCGCATGATTGCGCCTATCATCGAAGATTTGGCCAAAGATTACGATGGCAAAGCAGTTATCGGAAAATTGGATGTTGACAATAATCAACAATCCGCAGAGAAATTTGGTATTCGTTCCATCCCAACCATTCTGATTTTTAAAGGTGGTCAATTGGTGGATACCATTATTGGTGCAGTTGGCAAGCCATATATCACAGAGCGCCTTGAAGCGCATATGAATTGATCGGATTGCATCGCTCATGAGCAGACCCGAACTTCTTTCAACAGAAGCATTGAATCATCATTTGGCATTGTTGTCCAACTGGGAATGCGATGGTAAATGTATTCGCAGAACATTCATCCTTCAAGATTTTGTATCAGCAATAGGTTTTGTTCATGCAATTGCAATACATGCCGAAACGATGGACCATCATCCTGATATCAGGATATATGGTTGGAATAAGGTTGATGTCATAATCAGTACACATGACCGTGGTGGTCTGACAATGATGGACATGGATTTGGCGAGTAAAATTGATGCAATCTCCTTGTGAAATTTCCATCTCTATAGAGAATATGTTTCAGGCAACCATTGCTTTGTCAAAGGTTGCTTTTTTTATCAATACAAGAGTTTAATCATGAATCCGATTATTGTTGATGTTCATGCCCGTGAAATACTTGATTCACGTGGGAATCCCACAATCGAGGTGGACATTATTCTCGAAGATGGCTCATTTGGAAGTGCAGCCGTTCCATCAGGTGCAAGCACCGGTGAGCATGAGGCTTGTGAATTGAGAGATGGCGATTCTTCTCGATATGGGGGAAAAGGGACGCAAAAAGCAGTTGAGAATGTCAATACAATAATTGCAGAAGCATTGGAAGACATGGATGCCGACGATCAACATGAAATTGATGAATTGTTGGTTGATTTGGATGGCACTTCCAATAAATCGCATTTGGGTGCAAATGCAATACTTGGTGTATCCATGGCTGTTGCAAAAGCAGCGGCAGCAAGTTATGGCATGCCTCTTTACCGATATCTCGGAGGCATAGTTGGTAATACATTGCCCGTGCCGATGATGAATATCCTCAATGGAGGAAAGCATGCTGACAATACGGTCGACATTCAGGAATTCATGGTAATGCCTGTTGGTGCTGATACATTTTCCGATGCTCTTCGTATGGGTACGGAGATTTTTCATGCATTGCGTTCTGTATTGAAAAAAAATAATTACAATACTTCAGTTGGTGATGAAGGTGGTTTCGCACCTTCCTTGAAGTCCAATGAAGAAGCTTTCGATGTCATCATGAATGCAATTCTTGCTGCAGGGCTTCAACCCGGAGAAGATATTGTTCTTTCTATCGATGTTGCTGCAAGCGAGATGTTTAAAGATGGTGTTTATCAGATGTACAAATCCGGTGGTGCATCGAAAACAGCTGAAGAGATGGTTGCCTGGTATGCTTCCATGTGCGATCAATACCCATTGTTTTCAATCGAAGATGGCATGGGAGAAAATGATTGGGCAGGTTGGGCATCATTGACAGAGGCCCTTTCCGGAAAAGGAGTACAACTTGTTGGAGATGATTTGTTTGTTACCAATCCTGCATTTCTCCAAAAAGGAATTGATGAGAACATTGCGAATGCAATCCTCATTAAAGTCAATCAAATTGGAACATTGACTGAAACTTTGCAAACTATTGCTTTGGCAAAAGAACATCAATATGGAACAATTATTTCGCATAGATCCGGCGAAACCGAAGATGTGACGATTGCTGATATCGCGGTGGCCACAAATGCCGGTCAAATCAAAACCGGTGCGCCAAGCAGAACAGATCGTGTTGCGAAGTACAATCAACTATTGAGAATTGAAGAAGAACTTGGAAGTTCCGCCAAATATGCCGGAATGTCCATACTCTGATCGAATTGAATGATTCACCACATTTGAAGCGAGATTGAAATGAATATTGTCTTTGGAACCGATGGATGGCGCGGTATAATAGCGCGTGATTTCACCTATGACAATCTTGCGATGGTTGCAACAGCCACAGCCAATTATATAACCAGAATCGGCGATAAAAATCCTTCAGCCGTCATTGGATATGATACACGTTTCATGTCCAAGGAATTTGCCGAGGAGACTGCTCGTGTTTTTGCCTCACATGGCATCACGGTTCACTTGACGCAAGATATCTCCTCTACTCCTCAAGTGTCATTTCACACAAAACAGAAAGGTTCTATCTTAGGAATCGTAATTACTGCAAGCCATAATCCTCCAATCTACAGTGGATTCAAAGTAAAAGGTCGTTTTGGCGGTCCCGCATATCCGGAAGAAATTGCAGAGATAGAAAAAGAATTGGAGAAGCTCGGAAATAAAGTACCAAAAGCTCCTGCCAAGACCCTAGATGAATATATTCTTGAACGAATGATTCGTCCATTCGACGCGCAAGAATCGTATCTGCGATATATCAGAAAAAAAATAGATCTTGATCTGATCAATGATTCGGGATATTCGGTTCTTCTTGATGCAATGTATGGTGCTGGACAACATATTCTTCCAAAGGTATTGAACAATGTCACTGAAATACATGCTGAAGTGAATCCAACATTCGGTGAAGTGAAACATCCCGAACCGATACCTCATAATCTTCATGAATTTCTCGATTTGATGAAAACAGGTACCTATGATCTAGGGGTTGCAACTGATGGAGATGCCGATAGATTGGGTGCGGCAGATAATGAAGGGAATTTCGTTGATTCTCAAAAATTGTTCATGCTTCTCTTGAAATATGTTTGGGAAGTGAAGAAAAAAAGAGGATCTGTGGTCAAGACTGTGTCCGTTACTTCAATGGTTGAGAAATATTGCGCAAAACATTCTATACCGTGTATCGAAACACCGGTTGGATTCAAGTATGTGGCAAAATATATGAATGAAGAGAAGATTATTGTTGGTGGAGAAGAATCAGGTGGTCTTGGTACTATGCTTCATATTCCCGAACGTGATGGCATCTTCAATGCACTGCTGCTTGTTGAACTGATGGCAACGCGTAAAAAATCACTCCGTGAATTGTGCGATGAGCTGGATGAGGAATTCGGTCCGCATAGATATATGCGGAAAGATGTTCATGTTACTCCTCAACAGAAAAAAGCAATTCTCGCCGCATGTGCGAAAGGTCCGGAAAAGATTGGAAGATTTACTGTAACCGGATCAAATACGAAAGATGGTTATAAGTTTTTTGTGGAAAATGGTTGGTTGCTCATTCGTGCATCGGGAACAGAGCCGCTTATTCGATTTTATGCAGAAGCAGAGTCCATGGGCAAAGTGAATGAATTGCTCGAAGAAGGAATTAAATTACATTGATGTATCCGGTGTTTGCTCATGAAAAAGGATGTTTCAATCCTCGCACGATATCTTGCACAACAACAAGAACATTTGGGTCATCATATATTTGTTGAATCAAGTTCGTCCATTTCTCGTCGAATGGAGGAATCACAAACACATCAAGAGTTGCCCATCATGAGCATACATCCCAAATGGAATCAATCGGAATCACTTCCGATTTTGCATGAAGGTATTCATACGTGCATGGAATGCCGATTGGGTGCGACTCGCACTTCCTTTGTCTTTGGTTCGGGCAATCCCAATGCAGATATCATGATCATCGGGGAAGCCCCAGGTGCTGATGAAGATGCGCAAGGTTTGCCTTTCGTTGGTGCGGCTGGGAAATTACTAACGAAAATTCTTGAAGCTATTGAACTATCAAGAGATGAAGTGTATATCGCAAATATCATCAAGTGTAGACCACCGGAAAACAGAAGGCCGGAAAAAGATGAAATTGCCCAATGCGAACCCTATCTTCAAAAACAAATCGAACTTATCAAACCAGCATTTATACTCGCACTTGGTTTGACAGCCGTAAACACATTGTTCAAAAAAACACATCAAATGCAAGACATTCGTGGTAAACTCATGAACTATCACGGTGTTTCATTACTTGCCACCTATCACCCTGCAGCATTACTTCGAAATCCCAATTGGAAAAAACCTGCATGGGAAGATGTTCAATTGCTTCGTTCGATGTATGATGAATGGAAGAATAAGGTACAATAGTAAAAAGACAGGCGTGTTAAAAAACAAAAAGCGAAGGGTTGAAATAACACTCATTTAGTTTGAATATTATCTTGTGGCTGATCTCTATCTAGATTTATGTTGTAAAGATTATGAATGAGTAGAATCGATAATCCAAACATAACTGAACCGATAATCAACATGTTATTTAAAATACCATCTGTTGAAAAAGAAAGCTTGAGTAGAATTGTAGATATGACAAATCCAGAGTTCCGCACAATTAAATGAAATTTATCAGTAAAATATAAAGATATCAAAAGCAAAAGTGCATCTACAATTATCAGGGCGGTAAAAAATTCATCAAAGAAGATATTATTCAGCTCAGCAAAAACTTCCATTTTTTGGGAATATGCATTGAATGCATTCATACTCCAATTGAAAAATGCAAAAATTGCTAAAACAAACATAGTTGGTACAAGAATTCTTGCTAAAATCAATTTTAGCCGAATAAATGAATGTAAATTATGATCAAAAGTTTGTGATAGGTTATAACTTATTTTTGTGTAGGCGTGCGAATTTCTGTAAAAAAGATAAATTAACAATAGCAATACTAGTGTGGTTATAATGTCATAAGTAAACTGTAAATCATCCTTTGAATGAAACCAATTATTCGTAAAATCAAGAGTTACAATGTCCTTGAAAATTCTCCTAATTACAATTAATGTAATGATCTCGAATTGTTTCCCTATATAGATTGTGATTGAATGAGGAATATAGAAAATCAGTAAGTAGACTTCGTAGACCAATATAAATGAAAAGGGTGTGTAAATAGCTGCAATTGGATTCAATAAAAAAGAAGATTTGACGCTAATTATCTCAAAGAATGCAAGGGTAATTAGAAGTAAATGAACAAAAAAACAACAAACAGCAATATTGAGTGAGAGCTTCTCTATCTTTACTCTTACTTCGTAAGAAAGCAACTTTTCTGAGTATTCTATTATTTTATCTAATGGTCTCATGTTGTATTTCTACTATTATTGAATTTTATATTTGCTCTCTCATTTGCAACATACCAAGAAATGTGATATACCAATAAAAAAACCCAAAAGAAAAAATAACTTTTGGGCATAAACTTGAGTGCAGGAGGTGGGACTCGAACCCACACGGATTTAAGGTCCACTGGATTTTGAGTCCAGCGCGTCTGCCATTTCGCCACTCCTGCGAGTGCGAATGTCAAAAATACAAAATTCGCCTTAATTCCCAAGCATCCTTGTAAGCTCTATTTATGAATCAGGATGGGGAAAGTACCAATATTTCTTCCATCTTTTGAAACTGAAAGCGAATAACCACCTGTTGGCAGTTGTCTTACATCGAGTATGAGATAATTCTCGTATTGCTCAAATTGTAGAGATTCTTGGGGTATTTCTTTGCCCATGATGTCACATAACCGAAGCTTGATTTCACCTGTTAATGCTAACCCAATGGAAATATAATCCTTGGCCGGAAGTGGGAATACAGATATGTGCATAGGTTGTATATCTGCCAGTCCCGTGGTCAGTCCAATCGATATATCATCAATCCACCAGCCATCTTCCTGAAATGATGGCCCGGAGAAGAAGCGGAAACGGAAGAGGGAGGTATCTGAAATTGGCGTGAATGACAATAACTCCGGTTTCCAATCATCGGTATTGGTGATGCTGTCCATCCAAGGGGTAAATTGTGTTTTGTCAAATTGTCCCAAAATCTTCCATGACTTACCCCAATCTTGAGAAATCTCCACCAATGCTGAATCTGTTTTGTCTACTATCGCTGCATGTTGGAATCGAATGAAATGTTGACTATTTGGAATAGTTCGTACAGGCATCAGCATAAATGTATCACGAGCATTTCTGATGTATTGCCCACTTGGAGATTCGGTCAATGCATTGGGTTTACTAAATGAGAATGATGTATTGGGAGCGAATCTGCCGGAATTATAATATGCTCTCAACTCATCGCCATCGAAATATTCAGAGAATTGCGATTGCACAGGTCCACCAAATATGAGGCGAATTGGTGTGCGAGCACTTTCATATTTTGATTCATCAGTGATGGTGAAGGAATATTCATACCAACCTTCAATAGGAAGCGTATCATTAAATGAACGAATTGAGCCTGTATCTTGTATCGAAATGGGATACTCTCGTACCTTCGCTCCATCCCTAAAGATCGAGAATGTTTTGGGATTGATGAACGGTGTTATGGTATCTGCTCTGAAGCCGGGGATCTTCATTGATAAAGCAATGATAGTGGATTCACCCAATGTTCTTGAAGAAACAAGAGATGGCATTTGTGGCAATCGTGCGCCACCTGCAATTGCTCTTGCTTCTTTCATTGCACTTGTATCAGAGCCGGCAATCACACGAATGCCATAGACATATGATCTGAATGCCACAACCGAAGTATCATTGAATGTTTCAATGTCACCTGACAATTCCGTGAGAAATACATTATTTCTCGTGAGAATAAAGCGCAGTGGAGAGTTTAAAGGTTGATCAAACACTCTTGCTTTTGGTGCTTTCCAAAACAAACGTATTGAAGTGGTGTCAACAGAAGATGGTCTTGCTGTGAATGGATAAGCCGGCTGCGGAATACGCGTATTCACTATTGCTGTATAAGCATCATTGTCAATTTTGCTTGTTCCCGCATTGCGCATGTCTACCCAAGATGGATAGATGATTCCATCATACATCGCACAACCACTATAATCACCGGCAAACACATTATTTCGGAAAGGATTATTTCGCAAATCGCTTTGTGCTTCTGAAGCACGGCGATCCATCCATGTGTCTCCACCATCGCGTGAAAAACTCACATAACAATTCGTGATGATATTGTTTGGATCATCTCTTGAATCCAAATACATGATGCCAAGATCACCATTGGTTGGATCAATCGCTATCCAATGCCAGAATTGATCATTAGTCTCAGTTGAATGTACAATCTTCGGTGTGGACCATGTCACTCCTTTGTCTGTCGAACGAGAAAAATACACATTCGGTATACTGTCTGCCGACCATGCCAAATATAGCCAACCTCTCCTCGGACCATTTGTGATATCACATGTAAGCGATGGATATGCCTCTGCTCTCACTCCGCCTTTTAGGGTATGCCGTACGCCTTCATCCAATGCTTTTGCTTTTCCGAAGGAACGATATGTTTGGATTAAACGTGGTGCAGAGAAGGTATTGCCACCATCCATTGATGATGCAAAACCTATACTTGATTTCGGGCCAAAATTCCAAACGGTGTATACTTCTCCCTCAGGGCCTGTCACGGTCAATGGAAAACTTTGTCCGAATGTCGTATCCTCAGAAATACCCGGCACACGATCACTGACAGCAACCGGCACAGACCATGTATTCCCTCTGTCAGTGGAATAGACATTGACGATTTGTGTTGAGGAATCACGATTGATGACTCTCTTCCATGGTATGTATAATCTATTTGCATAAGGAGAAGTGAGTGAATTGTCTACCCAGATATAATATTTGTCTTCAAATGTGGAATCCGGGGTTTGCTCACCAAGGTGCTGAATCACGGGAATATGTTTTGTCCATGTGATGCCACCATCGGTTGTACGTGAAAAAAAGACACCGTTCTCGGGTGATGCCTTTGATCTATCTCCAAAAGCTCCGTATACCAAATATCCGGTTCCATCTTTACTAAATGCAACAGATGGATCATTGCTTGATGTCATCATTTTTGGGGGTTTTCCCAGATTCACATTTTTCCATGTCCTTCCTCCATCCATGGAATAATATACCCATGCCGAAGAACTTGCTCTATAATCAACAGCGGAGCCAATGAGATTTTTGGGATTCGTGGGGTTTACAGCAATGGATGATTCATTCTGCACAGGCAATTGATCTGTTTCGGCGATGATCATATTTACATCATCAAAAAAACTCGGATTTGTCAGCGCATTCGTGATCATAGGAATCATGGGAGTCATCGGCAAATCCTTTCCAATATCCGGAGTTGGATGAGCAGATTCCATATATCTGCGAAGCGCTTCTCCTGCTCTTTTGATGTCTGTGGTCAAATCAGCTTGAGAGAGAACCTGTTGTGCTCCCAAAGCCATGAATATCATCGAGCCAAGCAGAAATTGTATGTGTTTTTTCATTGTTTGTTCACCTTTGTTATGGCAATACAAAACTATGTTTTTCAGACTCATGGAAAAGCACGAATTTTATGTGTTATTCACATCAAGCGATTATTGGACTTATACATGAAAACTCTTGGAAAATCGGGTAATTATTTGGCGATTGAGTCAAAGCATTCTCAACTTGAATCATCTGCGGTCGCCATTGTTTCGGCTCCTTATGAGCATACTGTTAGTTATGGAGGAGGAGCAGGCAAGGGCCCAAAAGCAATATTGGATGCCAGTGCTTATGTTGAGTTCTACGATGATGAATTCAAGAGGGAATTATGTTTTGATATTGGCATAGCCACATTGAAACCAATTGCTTTCGGCAAAGCCATCAATGCAAAAGCGCTTGATATGATAGAAAGACAGGTATCTGATTTATTGTCCAAAGGGAAATTTGTGGTAACTCTTGGTGGTGAGCATACTATATCTACCGCACCAATAAAGGCCCATCACAAGAAATATCCCAAAATGTCTGTTTTACATTTTGATGCACATTCAGATTTGCGCGATACATATGAGGGCACACCGTATTCACATGCTTGTTTCATGTCCAGAGTGTGCGAATTCATGAATCCGAAATCAATTACACAGGTTGGCATCAGAGCTCAATGCAAAGAGGAAGCTGCTTTCATTGAAACAAAGGGTGTGAATACATTCTATGCTTCCGCTATCAGAAGGGGATTGCATGGGAAACAGTGGCAGAAGTCTGTTGTTTCAACATTATCCAAGGAAGTGTATGTTACCTTTGACGTGGATTATTTTGATCCTTCAATCATGCCTTCAACAGGCACTCCTGAACCGGATGGATTCATGTATTCAGAAACAATGGATGTATTTCGGGAAATCATTGCTTCCGGAAGGAATATCATAGGCTTTGACATCGTGGAACTTGCACCTGAAAAAAAGGTACATCATCCGGATCTCACAACAGCAAGATTGCTTTACAAAATGCTGAATTATGCTTTTGCGAAGAAGTGATTACTCGGTGGAACGTAATTCGAGGATGTTTCCGTCGAATGTGGCATATGTTGCGGGAAATGAAAGCCAATGCCCAAGATTCACATATGTACCGGTATCAAATGTTATAATTTCGGCTTTGTGCTTATGCCCCATGATCACATAATCATATCCGGATTCACGTATGGTCTTTTCTGCGAAATCTCTCAAGCCATCGCCGATTGATCGTTCGCTGAATTCTTTCGCATCCGTATGGATTCTACTTCCTTTGGATGCCCATGAAGCAATGCCGATGCCTATGTCGGGATGAATCAATCGAAAAAGAAACTTGCTAACTGGATTGCGAAGTATGCGCTTCAGAATGAGATATCCGGTATCATTGTATGCTTTGCCATCCCCATGAGACAAATAAAATGATGTACCATTAATAGTGCATGCTACATCATCTTCATGAACAGTGATGCCAAATTCTTCTTTGAAGAAATTCACATGGCCAAAATCATGGTTGCCCATGAGATATGTGATGGACTTTCCATTGTCGCTCCAACGTTTGAGTTCTGCAAGTGTTCGATAAAATTGTTTTGGAATAACTGTCCTATATTCGAACCAGAAATCAAAGAGATCTCCGATTATAAAGAGCGATTCGCAGTCATGCTCGATAGACTGCAAAAATTCAATAAATGCCTTTTCTCTCTCGGCCTGCTCTGAACGCGTCCCAAGCCCGAGATGTATGTCCGAGATGAAATAAATCATCTTTTTTATTGCCAGATATCAAACATATTCCATGAAACTACGAATTCTAACTGAATACTTCATAGCAATGCTCTTCTTGGCTTATTGCTCAAGTCATGCTCAAAATAAGTGTTATTCAGAGCAATTGCTTGATGGTTCTGAGCCACTGATAGCAATGGGTCAGGATACAACAGGTCATTGGTGGGCGGTGACATCTCCGTTTAGCAGGCGATATTCGATGATTATTGATGGCAAAAAAGGGATAGATGCTGATTCGCTGAATCAACCGAAATTCTCACCTATGGGGGATAGACATGCATATACTATGCTTCGGAATGGCATATGGTCGATTCATGTTGATGATTCCATAATCACCCTTGGAGCAGGCAGACCCGGCATATTGACATTTTCTCGAAATGGTGTATTCGCATATTCTGTGATTGATGGTCAAAGTGAAGTGTTGCATATTCTGAAGGACGATCAAACAGTATCGCACATATTGCAGAATCGTGTAGGTGATGTTCATTTGAGTTTTGATGCAAACAATTGGGCCTATGTGTCAAAAAATGCAACCGGTTTTGTAGTGCTACTGAACGAAGAAGACATAGGGCGATATGATCAATGCATCATAGCTGGTTTCATGGTTGATAATACGATGATCCATGCTGGCAAGCAAGGGGAGCTTTGGAGAGTCTTCAAGAATACCGAGCAATTGCTGTCAGCTCCATTTCTACAGCATGCGCAAGTCAATCTCATGGGTACTGCTTTTGCATGTTCCTATGGCATGGGGACAAGAATGAGTGGTTACCTTTATTCACCGGACTTTGTACAACCTCTTGAAACCTCTGGCTATGATCGAATAGACAATATCGTGGTGCATCCCTCCGAGGCCTTGATGGGATTGATTGCAAGTAAGTCAGGAACGAATTATATGGTGATGAACACAGCTGAATATGATGCAGGAATACATATTGGCATGATACGTTTTACTCATGATGGAAAGGAGTTATATGCTCTTGGAGATTCTCAACAAGATCCATTCATGATTGTCAATGGACAAAAGTTTGTTCAAAAAAATTCGCTCGATATTCAAAGACCTTATGCAAAAGCTCCCGAGACCGGAACCTTTGCATATGCAACATCATCTGCGCTAATGATGCAAAGAATGAGTGATAGTTTCACATTTGCGGGGATGATGGCCGACTATGTGTCATCGCCAATATTCAATCATCGGCTTGGTGCATATCAGTCACTTGGAATAGTGAACAATCGATTGTTCATGATGTCATGCAAGCCATAAAAAAAGCCCCATATGGGGCTCATTTATTTCATTCTATTTTCTTTGAAATTTTCCGTTTCGGGATCCATTACCAATTTCCTCAGCAACTGAAGCATTTCTTTATCTAGAATTCCATTGGAATTCCAAAAATGCACTTCATTTGTTACCCCTTCCTCATAACCTGAAATTCCACAAACTAGGGCAACATAGGTAAGATCTTCGGCCAACTCACGCACCTTGAATTCATATTTCACGCGTCCGGCTTTCCAGGTACCACCTCTAATCACCGGGAGTCTTCCATAACGCTCAAGCACTTCGGCAGTTGTATCTGAACCGCTGGCAAATACTCTGAAATCCGAGCGAATAAATCCGCGATACAATCCTGTTTTTTCATCCATTTTGGGGTCACGAGTGGATGGATCGGAGAATGTACCCAATTCATTGAAAGCTCGTTTGATGCCTTTCCATACTGTTCTAATGGAAGATTTGAGTGTGTCTTCGGTAGTAATTTGAGGAAGGTCCTCCTCAAATTGAGCTTTGAGTGGCGCAACATTCACCATGCATGAAAAGCAAATGATGAATAAAGCTGATTGGAAACAATTCATGGCATTTGTCAAATATTTAAGAAATAGGGAATCAAGTTCCGGTTAGACGCACAGATACTACTTTTGAAACACCTTCTTCTTCTTGTGTCACACCATACAATGTATCGGCTGCTTCCATTGTTTTTTTATTATGTGTGATCATGAGGAACTGAGTTTTCTCACTGAAACTTTTGATGAGCTGTAAATATCGATCGATATTGGCATCATCAAGAGGTGCATCAACCTCATCCAAAATACAAAATGGACTCGGTTTCACAAGGTAAATCGCAAAGAGCAATGCGATTGCTGTGAGTGTCTTTTCACCGGCTGATAATAACTCTATTGACTGCGGTCTTTTACCGGGAGGTTTTGCCGTAATTTCAATTGAACATTCGAGTGGATCACCTGCGCCTAAATGAATTTCGGCTTCCCCCCGACCGCTGAACAGCGTAGCAAAGAGATCTTTAAAATGGCCTCTAATCTTTTCAAATGTTTCATTGAAGCGCTGTTGAGCTGTTTGGTTAATCTCATCCATAGTTGCTTGGAGTGACTCCTCGGCTTGTGAAAGGTCCGCAAGCTGATGTTTCAGAAATTCCAAACGTTCATGTTCTTTTTCATATTCTTCGAGAGCAAGGAAATTCACATTGCCGAGATTTTGTAGTCTATTGGACAACTTTCTTGCTTTTTCTTTCTCTATCAATTCATCGAAATCTTCAGGCAAATTCCAAGATTCAGGAATATTTCCTAAATCAACATCGGGATATTGTTCTGATACTTTTTCAAGAATGCGTTTGAATTCAATCTGTGCTTGCTGCAAACTTAATTCTGTTGCATGCACCCGTTCTGTGATTGAATGTTCTGCACTACGAATTTCTGCTTCAGTGGTACGAACTTGATGCCTGCGTTCTTTAAAATCTCTTGCCTTGTCTTCTCTTTGTGCAATGGCTTGTTGTAATGATTGCACGCGTTCTTCTTCTTGAGTCAAGTCTGTTGCAACAGCATTCATTGATGATTCAAGCATGGTACGCTCATTACCTGCGCGTTCTTGTTCGGCTTTGAGATATTCCAGATGCTCGGCTTTTTGTGTGATCACTTCTTCGAGTCTTCGTATTTCTGCCATGACTGACCGCTCTTCACCTCTTTTTTGTACTAAGGTAATCTCGGCCTGCCTGAAGAGATTTTCAGCATTGATAAGCGCATTATCCGTTTCTTGAATACGATCCAAAATGGATTTTTTTGATTGGTCTGCCTCGGAGCGCTTGATATTGACATCGTCCATTGCTTCGGTCAATGTTGAAGTGCTCCCCTTGAATTCATTCAATTCATTGAGAAGTGATTGTAAGGTTTCATCTTGCTTTTGCCTAGCAGATTCCAAAGCTTCCTTACGATAACCAAGCTGAGCGATTCCTTGTTCGAAGGAATTCTTTTCGAATTCTGCTTTGCGCATAAGCTCAGTCAATTGTTTGATGTCAATTGCTTCATTTGTGGCTTTTGCTGTTGCAATGTCTGAAGTTAATTGAGCAATCTCACGAGACAATTGGTCAAGTGCTTTTTCTTGTTTGGCGATTTGCTCTCTTCTTCCAATGCGTTTTCCTTCGGATGAAGATATAGAGCCCCCTCGGATTATTCCTTCTGAACCATAAACTTCCCCACGAAGTGTGATGCATGTGATGTTAGCATTGCTTTTACGAAGAGCCATCGCAATATCTGCAGTTTCCACAATCAATGTATTGCCAAGTATCAGACGCAAAGCATTGCGAATTGCATCATCGACGCTTACTATTTCACTTGCCCAGCCAATCACGCCTTTTTGAGATGGGGAAGTTCCGGGTGCAGAGCATTTTGGTATGAATTCCTTACAAAGGAAAGAAGCCTTTCCTTTTGAGGAGCGTTCCAATTCAGCGCAACCTGATTGCGCTTCGTTGAATGTATTGACCACAAAATATGCACCTGCATCACCAAGGGCGGCATCAATTGCTATGCTTATTGCATCTTCGGCATTAACAATTTCAGCCAATGTGATTTTGCCTGATGCTGGAGACCAAGATTTTGAATTTGTAAGATGAACGGCGCTTTCATTTGTCTCGACAAGGTTGGCTAAGAATTCCAATGATGCCGTCAAACGACCCTTCTGATTTTGCTTATCAGCAATGGTCTCTTGCAATGTACCAATCTTGAATTGTAATTCGGCACTTTGTTCTTGAGCGCTTTGGAGTGAGATTTCTGCCTCTCTTAAAGCATGCAAGAAACGCTCTTTTTCTTTCTCTTTGGATGCTATGTCTGTCAGGATAGACTGTAGTGATTGCTTTGTTCCTGAGATTTCACCTTCCGTTTCAGCTATTCTACGCTCAATCCCGGCGATGCGTTCAGAAGCACGATCAGAAGCGGATCTTCTCTCTGCTATGGTCTTATCCAAAATGGCAAGTGTTTCATCAAATTGGCGAGCTTCATTGCGCAATTCTTGAGCTTTGTTTCGTACGGACTCACGAGATTGTTTATTCACATCCACTTCTTTCTCGATTGTCTCGCATTGCGACTTCAATTCGTCATGACGTTCTTTTGCCTTCTGCAAACTAGAAATTGATTCACTGCGAATTTCTTCTGATTCTTCAGATTGCTCTACTGCCCTTTGAATGGCTTCATTGAAGGCTTTGATGCGTTCGATAGTGACGGCCTTATGTTGAGACATGGCAGCCAAATGTTTCGATGAATCATTCAATTGATTTTGAAGGTCACGCATTTCTGCTTCAAATAGCTCCGCTTCCGCTTCGAGCGCTATACGTGCTTGTTCTGCTTCTGCCAATTGTTTTTCAAGGGTTGCTTTTTCTTCTTGAAGCGGAATCAATTCTGCCTTTTTATCAACAAGCATGGCATTGATTTTCACATAATCGTGATGTAGAATCCATGCTTCAGTGCGACGCAATTCATCGGTAATCTCAGCGTGAAGCTTTGCTTTTTCAGCTTGTCTTTGCAAGGTGTACACTGTTTTTTGTACTTCGCGCATGATATCCTGAACGCGCTCTACATCAGCTTTTATGGACTCGATCCTGCGTCTTGTTTCCTTTCTCCGTGCTTTGTACTTCGTGACACCGGCAGCTTCTTCAAATAAATGTCTGCGATCGTCTGTTCTGTCACTAAGAATTTTTTCGATCATTTTGAGCTCAATCACTGAATATGCATCGGCACCCATTCCGGTGTCCATGAATAGATCAATGATATCGCGCAAGCGACATTGAGTTTTATTGAGAAAATACTGGCTATCACCATTCCGATACAATCTTCTGGTAAGCGTCACTTCGGAGTATTCAGTAGGGAGAATCGCTCTATTGTTTTGAATTGTGAGTGAGACTTCAGCCAGTCCAACGGGACGGCGAGTTCTAGTGCCATTGAAAATGACATTCTCCATATTGTCGGATCGAAGTACGGAAGTTTTTTGCTCTCCGAGTGCCCATCGAATGGCATCGACGATATTTGTTTTTCCGCAACCATTTGGTCCGACAATGGCTGATAATCCGCCCTCGAAACTGAGAGAGGTTTTTTGTGCAAATGACTTAAAGCCTATGATGTCAACTGACGATAGATACATGATTATTCAAGAGTGAGGAATTGGTCTCAGGTTTCCCGATTATGCATGACAAAAATACAAAGTGTCGCTCTTTTGCATGGCTTTGCGTTTTCCACATAACCGCATAAGTGAAAAAGCCCTAACTTTGTTTTATTCGGGTTTATCCACAACTTTTCCCCTGATTATCCAGTATATGTTACAAATCGGCGCTCATCAACGATTTAGTTTTGCTTTCATTGTCCTGATGCTGTGGATAATCCCATCAGGCTTTGCATTTGCAATCTTACGAGATCCAATCGTGCTGCATCATGCCGATGTATTATCGGGTTCAGAAAGCCCTACCGGACCTATTCGTCAATTGCGTGGAAATGTATCATTGTCCCAAGGGAATGTTTCTGTCAAATGTGATTATGCTCTTTGGAACATGAATGGAAATTCCGTGGAAATGTCCGGGAATGTCATTGTAAAGCAGGGTACTATGACACTTGCAATGCCTTCCGGATCATATGATGGTATCACTCGTTTGGCTAGAGGAAGGGGTGGAGTAAAAGTCATGGACAGAGGGCGTACTGTTCAGGCATTATATGGAGATTATTCGACTGAGACGTATTTGGCTCGCTTCTTTGGTAATGTTTCGGTTGAGGATGATTCAACGATTATTTACGCTGATTCTGCTCAATATGACAGGGAATCAAGAAGAAGCTTGGCATTTGGTCGTGTGATAGTGATTAGTAAAAAAAATCCTGCCATCATTGAAGGGGGATTTGCAGAGAGTATTCCTGCTGAAGGATTGACGCGCATCACCGGGAAACCAATTCTATTCCTGATTGACAGCACCATTGCTTCTGATACAACAAAGATGATCGTGCAATCAAAAGTTGGTGGTGCAAAAACAGTTATTGTTTCAAAAGATTCATTTGTCATCAAGCAAAAGCGTGTATATGACACCATGACAATTATGGCTGACACGCTTGAAACAATTCCTGTGGAGGGTAATGCATATGTTGCGAAAAACAATGTTGAGATCAATAGAGCTTCCATGGCGGCAAGTTGCTCGATGGCGCGTTTCAAGCCGGATAATGATACATTGAAATTGGAAGGCAGGCCGATGATGTGGGTTGATTCTACGATGATGACTGCCGATTCCATTTCATTGATCATGCAGAAGCGATCACTTCGGCGGATAGATGCTCTTGGATCTGCATTCACATTGACAAAAGACGATACTGTGCGTCCAAACAGAGCTCAGCAACTTAGTGGACGAACTATTTCCGTGATCATAAACAATGATACGATATCTTCTATCATTGCAACAGGGCAAGCAAAGAGTTTGTATTTTCTTTTGAGCGAACGGGGAGTTCCTGAAGGTGCTGCACAAAATTCATGCGATACAATAGTGGTGCGATTCGAAAAAGGAGATCCAGAATCTATAGTATGGATAGGCGGAGTATTGGGTCAAGTGCATCCGGAGCATGAAGTGTATGGGAAGGAGCGTACTTATGACTTACCCGGCAGACCCGAAGATCGCATGAAACCTCAAAAAAGAAAACGACAATTCACTTACAGATGATTATTCAGGCAAATGGATGTCCAATGAAATATCCAAAGCCGGCGCTGAATGAGTGATTGCTCCCACTGAAATATAATCTACACCTGTCAGTGCATAGTCCCTAATTGTTTCAAGGGTGATATTCCCTGATGATTCAGTTTCTACAGTACCATTGACCAATCCGACGGCAGCTTTTGTTTGCTCTATGGTGAAATTGTCAAATAGTATTCTCTGCACATTGCCACATTCCAAAATTTCAATGACGTCTTGCAAAGAATCTGCTTCAACTTCAATTGGGATATCTTTTGGAATATATTCCTTGCAGAATCGAATTGCCTCACGAATACCACCGGCTGCGGCAATGTGATTGTCCTTTATCATTGCCATGTCATATAATCCCATGCGGTGATTATTGCCACCACCGGTTCTTACCGCATATTTATCCAATTCTCTCCATCCTGGTATCGTTTTGCGGGTATCGAGAATTTTGGCTCCCGTTCCTTGTATAGCATGAACATATTCTGCTGTTTTTGTTGCAACACCACTCATTCTTTGCATGAAATTCAAAGCTGTGCGTTCACCTGAAAGAAGATCTCTGGCTTCGCCATCAAGTTTTGCCAATATCATACCCGGCTCTATGATATCACCATCTTGCTTTTGCGGAGTCCATGTAATGCGATTATCGCTGATGATTTGGAACACCATTCTTGCAACAGACAACCCGCATATTATCCCATATTGTTTTGCAATGAACACACCTTGCGACCAAGCGCCTAATTCCGGAAAAACGCTTTCCGCAGTAACATCGCCAGTTCTGATATCCTCATTCAGAGCGATTTGTATGAGTCGAATTATTTCTGAATTATGCACAATATGGATAGTAAAGTGATTAAGACTGCTTTTTCTTCATGAAAGCATAGAGGGGAATACCCGTTAGAACAAGAAGTACTCCGGGTAAAGTGGTGCCCGGTTTGAACAGTAATAGATCTATGATGATTGCCCCTGCAAAGGCGATATATATTGTTGGTAGTATTGGGTATCCGAATGCTTTGTAGGGTCTTTCGGCATCTGGCTTCATAGCCCTCAAGCGGAATATTCCAAAGATTGTTAGAATATAAAAAATCAAAACTGCTGTGACAACATAATCGAGAAGAGCGCCATATGTTCCAGATAGACACAATAATGAAGCCCAAATTGCTTGAATGATGAGTGCTTTTCCCGGAACTCCATTTGCATTCAAATCACCGGCTTTAGTAAAGAATAGTCCATCCTTTGCCATTGCGAAATATGCTCTTGCTCCGGATAGGATGATGCCATTATTGCATCCAAATGTTGAGATCATGATCAGTCCGGCCATGATTGCGGCACCGCTTGCACCAAAGATGATTTCAGCAGCAGCTGCTCCAACACGATCGCTCACGGCAAATTGCATACCTCTTGCCATCACATCGCTGCCTTCCGGAAAACCAATCACGGGAAGAACATGCATATATGCAATGTTAGCGAGGATATACAAGAGTGTGACGATGCCTGTTCCTATTGCCAAACTCAAAGGAATATTTTTTGATGGATCTCGAACTTCGCCTGCTGTAAATGTGATATTATTCCAGGCATCACTCGAGAAAATAGAGCCAACCATAGCAGTTCCAAACATTGCAATGAGCATCGCTCCGCTGAGGTCGATCACAGAGCCATCTGGCAATATTTGTTCTGCATCCCAAAATGTTGAAAGATTATTTGTCCAAGTGGTGGAGTCTCCTGCAAAAAACAATCCCAATCCGATGAGAATGATCAATGCAATTGTCTTGGAAAATGTGAATACATTTTGAATGATTTTGCCTTCCCGAACTCCACGCAAGTTGATGGCTGTCAAAATCCAGATACTTGCGATGGCCAAAATTTGAGCACCGGAAACATGAAATGATCCAAATGAAACAAGGATATTATTTTCACTGACGAATGGAATGAAAATCCCGGTATATTTTGCAAATGCAACGGCAACAGCCGCAATTGTACCTGTTTGAATAACAGAGAATAGGGTCCATCCATACAGAAATGCGATAAAAGGATTATATGCCTCGCGCAAGTACACATATTGTCCACCCGCTTTCGGCATCATCCCTGCCAATTCTCCATAGCTCAATGCAGCAATAAGGGTGAACACTCCTGTCAATGCCCAGACAAGCAACACCCAGCCACCACCACCAAGGGTTCGTGATATATCAGCACTGACAATAAAAATGCCTGAGCCGATCATGGACCCAATAACGATCATCGTGGAATCCAATAATCCGAGATCTCGTTTGAATGATTGTTCTTGTTGCATGAAAAGTTCTCTGAACTGAAAAATGGATCAGTGTATTACGACAAAATAGTGCATTCCGGACAAAAAAAAGACCGCTCATTGCGGTCCTTTGAAGGTTGATTTACCCTTTTGATTCTTCAGGTGTCCACCAGGTGAGATCGATTGAATCTTCACCACCGTCAACTCCCAGAATTGTTCCATTCACCCAATCACATTCAGGCTTGACAAGCACTGAGATGACCTTTGCGATGTCTTCAGGTTGGGTCAAGCGATGATAAGGATTTCGCATATATGCATTTTTGATGATTGTATCACTGCCAGGAATCTTATCCAAAGCTGGCGTATATGTAACTCCTGCTCTAATTGAATTTGCAGTGATTCCAAATTCAGCCAATTCCAAAGCCATCTGGCGAATATATGATTCCATTGCTGCTTTTGCAGCTGCAACAGCGCCATACATGGGGAGTACACGGCTACTTCCGGCCGAAGTGAGACCTATGATTCTTGCTCCTCTTGTGAAGAGTCCGGCTGCCATAATTGATTGCGCCCAGTAGACTATGCTATTGGCCATCACATCCATGGTCATTTCCAATTGCTTTTGCGAACAAACCTTGGTGTCTTTATCACCAACGAGTGGAATCAAACTGCCGAAAGCCAGAGAGTGCAACAAAACCTTTACCGATGCCCCGGGATATTGAGCAATCTCAGCTGTCAATGCAGAAACGATTTCATTTCTTCTGTCAGGATCTGCGGCATTCACATTGTAAAAATGTGTGTCCACACCCATGGCATTGAGAGAGTGCTTCAGTTCATCGACAGCAGCCAGGCCGGCTGCCCTGTCTAAGTGGACTCCGACAATATGATATCCTTGTTTTGCCAATGCCAACGCTGTGGCTTTTCCGAAGCCACTTGAGACTCCGAGTATGACGGCATAATTTCTTGGTGATGACATTTCTCTTCCTATATACAGACGAGGTGCATGAGTTGGCAAAGTTAGGGTTTATGTGTAACAACACAAAGCAGTTGCTGATGTAATGGCTTAAAAAAGTGCTCCTTGATCGGAATTATCTTTGGAATTTCGACTATTTCCGCCTCCGGAAGGTGGTTTTGTGGGAAATATCTCATTGCTTTTCAAAATGGGTGGGCTTTCACGGATAAGTTCCGGATTATTGATTCGAGCATTATTGACGCCCGTTCCCACATATACAGACCTACACTCGGAACTTGGTTTGGGCATTAATAACCCCACAGCATGATCGGAATCAAATAGCCAAGATTGAAAACTGTCTTTGTTTATGAAAGCAGGCATGCGTTCATGAAATGTGCGCATCAAGGAATTTGCAGGAACGGTTATTATAGCAAAAGAATCGAATGATATTTGTTCATCAGGCGATGTCCAATGTTCCCAAATACCTGCTGCAAATAATAGTTCTTCATGTGAAGAAGTGCAATAAACGGGCTGTTTCTTGCCGGAGGGGGAAGATGCCCATTCATAAAATCCATTCATGGGAATGAGACATCTTCTTTGCTTGAATGCATGACGAAAACTAGGTTTCTCAGATACTGTTTCGGATCTGGCATTTATCATTCCTTGTGGAGTTGTTTCCTTTGACCATGCAGGCACGAAGCCCCACCTCATTGCAGTTGCATGAATATCTTGATTCACTGCTTTCAAAATGGGCATCGTTTGCAATGGCGTCACATTGTAATTATCGATGATATCTTGAAACTCAATAAGATCATCTAGGATTATGTCTGGAGGAAGAGCAGATTTCCAATTTCCAAACAATGTATAACGACCGCACATCAGGATTCCAACAATGATTGATACAATGCTTCATACTTGGGTACAATCAATGAAATATCAAATTCATTAACGGCTCTTTGTCTTGCTTTCTTGCTGAAGTCAGACCATTTTTTGGGATTATTGAGTAATTCCAGTACATATTTCGCCATGCGTTTGATATCACCCAATTCAGCAATGAAACCATTTTCGCTATGAGTTATCACTTCGGGAATTCCTCCAAGATTAGTGCCGATCACAGGTACGCCGCATGCCATTGCTTCAAGCGCAGCAAGGCCGAAACTTTCTGATTGACTGGGCATGAGGAAAATATCGGCGATGGACAAAATCTCGGGCAATGCATTTTGCTTGCCAAGAAAACGTACATGCTCATGAATTCCAAGTTCTCTTGAAACCCGCTCTGCTTCTGCTCTGTCGGGCCCGTCACCAACCAATACCAACTTGATTGGAGTGGTTTTCAATACTTCGTGAGCAATATGAATGGTATCCACAACCCGTTTTACCGGACGAAAATTTGAAACATGAATCAAAATTTTCTCATCATTCGGTGCGATCTGACACCGTATCTTTGTAGATTCCATTCGATGATACACATTGGTGTCAACAAAATTTGGAATGACTATCGGTTCATGATTGGTTTTGAACCCCGTGCTAGTTTTGTCAGCGAGAAATTTGGAAACAGCTGTCACCGCATCGGATTGATCAAGAGAGAATTTCACGAGCGGCAAAAACGTGGGCTCCAAACCAATTAATGTGATATCGGTTCCGTGCAATGTTGTCACAAGTGCAACATGACGATCTTCTTTTACGATTTCCTTTGCGAGAAATCCGCTAATTGCATGAGGAATTGCATAGTGCACATGGAGTATATCAAGTTGTTCATATTTGATCACATCAATGATTTTTCCTGCAAGTGCCAATGAATATAAAGGAAATTCAAAGAGTGGATAATGCGGTTGTTCCACTTCATGATAAAAGATATTGTCTTGAAAACGATCAAGACGCATTGGTTGCGCATATGTGATGAAATGCACTTCGTGACCACGCTTGGCCAATTCTATGCCGAGTTCAGTGGCAACAACGCCACTACCGCCATAAGTAGGATAACACACAATGCCAATCTTCATTGGTTAAAACTCTTTAGAAAGATGAATCTAGAAACAAACGATTTTTATTTGACTATTCAACAACGCGAGCGAGCATCCATCAAGGTGCGTGGCTCTGAATTTATTGCGACTGCAATTCCTGTAGCTTCAAAAGAACAAGCACAGAAGGAATTGGAAGGTCTGCGTTCTGAGTTTTGGGATGCAACACATAATTGTTTTGCCTATAGAATTGGAAAGTCAGGACTTGAATTTAGAACTTCCGATGATGGCGAACCAACAGGATCCGCAGGCAAACCAATTTTGTTTGTACTGAACAAATATGATGTATCGGATATACTGATGGTAGTCACGCGATATTATGGTGGAACCAAATTGGGCATCGGTGGTTTGGCCAGGGCATATTCCGAAGCTGCCGGTATGGTTCTTGAGTCTTGCGTGAAAATCCCGATTTATTCATCAAAAGACATTCGCGTGATGTGCATCTATGAAGATGTTGCCATCATTCGAAGAATAATCGAGGCTTATGCAATAAATTCAGATTCTGAATATCGCGATGCAGTAGAATTCATCGCACGTATACCTGAATCACAATGCGATGCATTTATCCAAGAAGTCATCTCATCCACGGCAGGAAGAGCTGGAGCAATGATCATCAATCGTGAAGAATGATTTAGGAAAGCAATGAAGAAAGTGAATTCATATATGCTGAATGCGCATCTTCAACTGCAATCGAAAATGTTGTTCCTTTGATATGATCTCCTCCTGTAGCGCCGATCACTTGTAGAGGGGTGCCATGTGCATCAGCAATTTGTTTTGCTGCTTCAAGTTTTTCTTTTTTCAAAGAAATTACGATTCTATTTTGACCTTCACCAAATAATTGTTCGGCTGTTTCTTGGAAGGGGAATGACAAATCAGCTCCGATGCCGCGTGCTATGGACGATTCAGCAATGGCAATGGCAATACCTCCTTCGGCACAATCATGTGCACTCAGTACATTGTCGCTTCGAATCAATTCAATGATTGCCTTTTGTAAAGCAACTTCACGGTCCAGAGAAAATGCCGGAGCTTCGCCCGTAATCTTACCTGTCTTCATCTTGAGCAATTCAGAACCTTCCAAGCCGCCTTCCTGCCATCCGAGCAAAGCTATGATTGCTTCGGATTCAGTGAAACCTGCACCAACAGTGTGCTTAAGGTCGGGAATGAGACCAAGCATGCCGATTGTCGGGGTTGGAAAAATTGCATGTTTTTGTGATTCATTGTGGAAGCTCACATTGCCACCGGTAACGGGTGTATTGAATGCTCTGCAAGCATCTCCCATTCCACGAATGGCTTCAGAAAACTGCCAATAGACTTCAGGATCATAGGGATTGCCGAAATTCAAACAATTCGTAATGGCAACCGGCTCAGCGCCAACGCATGCCACATTTCGTGCTGCTTCGGCAACGGCCATCATTCCGCCTTTGTATGGATCAAGATACACATATCTGCTATTGCAATCAGTGCTGACCGCAATTCCGAAATCATCGATTTCCTTGATTCTTAAAATCGGGGCATCACCTTTGATAGTGACGGTATTTGTTCGCACTTGAGAATCATATTGCTCGAAAATCCATCGCTTATTTGTTATCGTGCTTTGTGAAAGCAAAGCAAGGATCAGTGATGCATGTTCCTCTGCTTTGATTGTGAGCTCTGGAAAAGTCTTACTATCAGACAAATAAGCGGGTATTGTTTTTTCTCGCACATATACAGGTGCATCACCACCGAGCACAAGAGTCTGCGCAGGTAGTTCGGCAACTTTTTTACCATGTCTGAACACATGAATGAATTCGTCTTCAATCACTTCTCCTATGCGCGAAATCGGAACATCCCATTTATTGCAGATTTCCTCGGCGATATGTTCCTTTCCTTGCTCCACAATCACAAGCATACGTTCTTGTGATTCTGAAAGCATGATTTCATATGCACTCATGTCTTGCTCACGCAAGGGAACCAGATCCAAATCGATAACCATGCCAGCCTTGCCTTTTGCACTCATTTCTGCAGTTGAACACGAAATGCCTGCTGCTCCCATGTCCTGCATGCCGACAACACAACCACTTTTGATTAATTCCAATGTTGCTTCAAGCAATAATTTTTCAGCAAATGGATCTCCAACCTGCACTGTGGGACGCATGTCTTCGGTTTTTTCGTCAAATTCTCTGGAAGCAAGCAGTGATGCTCCATGTATGCCGTCACGTCCAGTAGAACTTCCCATGATCATCACGCTATTGCCTTTTCCTTCTGATATCGCAGAACATGTTTCACCAACATTTACGATTCCCACTGCCATTGCATTGACGAGGGGATTATCTGTATAGCAATGATCAAAATATACTTCACCGCCAACGGTGGGAACTCCGAAGCAATTGCCATAATGGCCGATGCCATGCACCACGCCTTTCACAAGGTATTTTGTGCGGGGTGAATCGAGTTCACCAAAACGAAGTGAATTCAATGCAGCTATGGGTCTAGCACCCATCGTGAAAATGTCCCTCAAAATCCCACCAACTCCGGTGGCGGCACCTTGAAATGGTTCAACTGCTGAAGGATGATTATGACTTTCTATTTTGAAAGCAATTGCATATCCATGACCAATATCAATCAAGCCGGCATTCTCTTCACCTGCTTCGACCAACATGCGTCCGCCTGAACGCGGCAATGTTTTCAACTGCAGGATTGAATTCTTATATGAACAATGTTCACTCCACATCACGGAATACACACCCAATTCCGTATAGGAAGGTGTGCGGCCTAATTTCTGACAGATGAGTGCATACTCATCCGGAGTTAAGCCGACTTCCTTTGCAGTTTCGGTGTTTACATCAAGTTCAGAATAGACTGATTGATTGAGATCAAGCTGTGTTCGTGACATGGTTGCTTCGAGGTGTGAGAAAACTTTCTTAACATTGCAGACTTGCAAATGGAGGAATTGCCTCTTTTATCCTCTCAAAATTACGACTATGCCCCTATTTTGCATAGGATTGTTTTTCCACCCTCGTGAATTTTATGGCCATAGATGAGCAACCCTCATTGAATCATGAAGATGATCCCCATGCCCAATTGCTGAAAAAGGTAGGTGGATTGCCTTCAAAACCGGGCATTTATATCTATAAAAATGCCTCAGATACCATTATTTATGTGGGTAAGGCAAAGAATCTTCGCAACAGAGTTCGTTCATATTTTCAAGATAGACCGATGGATGCCAAGACAAAGGCACTCATTCGATATATACATGATGTTGAAATCATCGTAACCGATACGGAAACGGAAGCTCTTCTTCTTGAAAATAATCTCATCAAGCAGCATCGCCCGAAATACAATATTCTTCTCAAAGACGACAAAACATATCCATCGATTCGGATAACAAATGAAGAATTTCCGAGAATATTTTCAACGCGAACGATCATTCGAGATGGTAGCACGTATTTCGGTCCATATACGGATGGAAAATATCTCTATCATTTACTCAGAACATTGCGATCTATTTTCCCGCTGCGCAGTTGCGATTTGCCATTGACGCATCAGACTGTTTCGGCAGGGAAATATAAAGTCTGTTTGGATTATCATATCAAAAAATGCAATGGCCCATGTGTTGGTTATGAATCCAAAGAGGAATATGCGATTCACGTAAAACAGGCTATACAAATTTTGAATGGAAAGACTCGAGATGTAGAACGCATGATGGAAGATCGAATGAATGCTCTTTCTGAAGAGATGCGTTTTGAAGAAGCAGCGGCCATAAGGAACAGATTACATCACTTGCGTGAATATGTCTCAAAACAAAAAGTGGTCTCAAGTGATTTGATCGATCGCGATATTTTTGCGATCTCCATTATTGATGATGATGCATGCATTGTGATACTGAATATCCGTGATGGAAAAATGGTCGGTAAACGACATTATTTGATAGCTCAAGCAAGCGGAAGGGCAGAGAAAGAATTACTTCGTGTGGCTTTGGAACGATATTATTTGGATACTGATTCATATCCAACGGAGATTCTTTTGCCCATTGAAATCGAAGATGCAGATTATGATTTGGAATGGTTGAGTGAAAAAAAGGGTTCTTCTCTGGACATTCTCATTCCGAAAATCGGTGATAAGAAAAAAGTGATTTCCATGGCCGAGACCAATGCGGCTTTCTTAGTTCGTGAATTGCATTTGCAAAGAGCATCTCGAGATCAAGCTTTGCCAAGAGGCATTGCAATCCTTCAACAGGATCTACGATTGGAAAAAGCGCCTCGACGTATTGAATGTTTCGACAATTCACATATTCAGGGATCGGATTATGTGTCATCAATGGTTGTCTTCTTGGATGGCAAGCCCAAAAAAAGCGATTATCGAAAATTCAAATTGGGGTCATTCGAAGGGAATGATGATTTCGCAGCCATGAAAGAAGTGATTCGAAGGCGATATGACAAAGCTCCGGAAGATCTTATGACATTGCCGGATTTGATTGTCATAGATGGGGGTAAGGGGCAATTATCTGCAGCGATGGAAGTGATTTCAAGTCTCGAGCATATGAAATCCATACCGGTCATAGGTCTGGCTAAACGATTGGAAGAAATTGTCTTGCCCGGACAATCTGATACGATGCTCTTGCCGCGTACATCAACAGGACTTCGATTGCTACAAGCAATTCGAGATGAAGCGCATCGTTTTGCTATCACGTATCATCGAACATTACGAGATAAAAGAACATTTTCAACGGAATTGACAGAAATTGAGGGAGTCGGAGAAAAAACGGCCCAAAAACTACTGATGCATTTTGGATCTGTGAAGCATGTCAAAGCGGCAAGCAAAGATGATATCATTGCATGCATCGGAAAAGCACAAGCGAAGAAAGTGATGCTTGCTTTGGGTATGCAAGTAGAGTAATTACAATGCTGTAATTACTGATTCAATGAGTGTTGCCAAATAAGGTTCTGCTTTTTCAGCAGCTTTGATTACGTCTTCCAAAGACACAACACCGAGATCTTCGTGATATCCTTCATCAGTGATAATGGAAAATCCGGCGACACGCATATTCATGTGTCTTGCAACAATCACTTCAGGAACAGTACTCATCCCAACTACATCGCCTCCTATGATGCGGAGGAACTTGTATTCGGCCCTTGTTTCTAGATTGGGTCCACTTACTGCAACATATACACCTTTATGAAGGGAGATATTCAATGCTTCAGCTTGCTGGAATATGAGGTCAATAAGTGCAGAATCATATGGCCTGCTCATGTCTGGAAATCGCGGCCCGAATGCTGACAGATTTTGTCCGATCAATGGATTATTCCCCAGCAAATTGATATG
>SXZI01000040.1 GCA_005788035.1 Bacteroidota bacterium | reverse complement strand
CGTTTTGAATGTCTTGAATATACTGTGATACGGAGTCATTCACTCGCTGATGAAGATTGTCATATCGGCGAACAAAACGTGGACTGAAGTCAATGGTAAGGCCAATCATGTCAGTATAAACCAAGATTTGCCCATCACAATGGGGTCCGGCACCGATCCCAATGGTTGGAATACTGAGGTTTTTTGTGATGGTTTCGGCCAAGTTCATGGGGATTTTCTCCAAAACAACTGCAAAAGCTCCTGCTTGCTCCAATTCTTTGGCATCATTAAGCATTTCTTCCGCCTCTTGAGCATTTTGCCCCCTTGGCCTATATGAACCAAATTGATTGATGCTTTGTGGCGTCAACCCCAAATGGGCCATAACGGGTATACCTGCCTCGGTCATACGCCGTACTGCCTCACATACCCTATGACCACCCTCGATTTTCACGGCACTCGCTCCGGCCTCTTTCATGAGCCGACCTGCATTTCTAAATGCTTCTTCAGGAGAAACCTGATAGCTCATGAATGGCATGTCTGCAATAACCAAAGCGCGTTGCACGCCTTTCACAACAGCTTTAGTGTGATATATGATATCGTCCAAAGTGACCGGAATCGTGGTTTCATGACCCTGAACGATATTCCCCAAGGAATCCCCAACTAGGATCACATCAATCCCTGCCTCGTCCAAGATGCGAGCAATAAGTGCATCATAGGCGGTGAGACATGATATTCTCCTTCCATGATTTTTCATCTCCTGAACGCTTCTGGTTGTTACCCTACGTATGGGAGATGAATGAATGTGACGATCTGCATCATTGCTATCGGGCTTTTCCATGAGAACCTCGTGTTTGGACTGCAAAATAGAGATTTCTCCAGCATATTCATCATGGAAATGGCATGTTCAAAGGCTATCGCATGATGCTGAATCTACCTGTGTACTGCTTTCCATCAGCATCAATTGCATGCATGAAATATGTACCCGAAATGGAAATCGGTATGGTCAATGAGGAATGTTGATGCCTGTGATTACTCTGTTGATCATGCACAATTCCACCCAATACGTCATAAATACGCAAGGAATGCACTGCTATTTGTCCCGGAAATTTCACGATGACTCCATCCTGGATCTGCATGAAAGTTATATCAGTCAATGGCATATCTATTGGGGAATCATCCTGAACCTCGGTTGTAATGAGTTCATCACCTGATTGATACTGACAATAGTAAAAATAGGTTAACATCATTTCATCTGTGGTACCTTCACCGACCCTCACTTCTTTTGGAGGACTGGATGGATTATGCGGATTTTCCGAAGTATTATCATATATGACGGTTGATTCCAAGATAGATCCTTTGGGTACTTTTTGAAGGGTCTTGAATGTATACGCCATTTGCCAATGAAAATCCCAGTGCGGGATGTTTATGATTGGAATTGTGTCATTATTGGGCATTCGTAAGATGATCTTCGTACTTTTTCCAATAAGATGCATATGCGGCATCACTGCAAATGCGGTGGCATCTATCGGGATGGTCATTCTTTGCGTGAATGTTTTTTCTTGACCTGCCGGAATACGGAATGGCTTATTGACAATATTTTGATGATTGAGAAGGGGATCTATGAACACTTCTCTCGGTGAGACTGCATCTGAATAGTTGAAACGGACGGATGTAAAGTCCATTTGCCCCTCCGTGCCCGCCGGATAATGCACCTGCAGGATGATCCGCGCTCCCTTTCTGAATCGTAAACCGAAACCTTTGGGAAAGAAATAGGGTTCTCCTCCGGGAGCATATACACCTATCAATTCGGCTGTATTTGAGCCAACTCCACCAAATCCCGGATATCCGGGCTCTGATGTTTGGGCATCCAATTGCAGAGGAATCGATGATGTATCCTGAAAGACCAAGACATGATGCACTATTTCAGGATTGCCCGGGATCACTTCTATCGCTGAAATAAATTCATCCTTTGTTGGTGATCCATCCAAGACAAAACAGCGATACTCGTCTTCACCTCCCGCTTTTGCCTGCGATGCATAAAATGGCATTTCCGCGGTGAAGTTTGGATTCTTAATGATTGGTCCGGATGAGAATGTCGGCGGATTCGGCGCAGAAGCAAGATCTCCCGCGGGTGCACCATTGTTCACCCACTCCACAAAGGCATTGATATCTGAATCTGAGAGGTTTCTTTGATGGGAATATGATCTGAATTTCGTGTCAGCCGGATATGGAGGCATGGATCTAGTGGTAACAGCCTCCAAAACGGAGTTCTTCTTTGCCACAACTTCATCATAATTCATCAGAGAAAATGGGGCGATGCCACCATATCTATGACAAGATGAACAGTTGGAATAGATGATATTTGCAATGCTTGTTGACCATGTGGGATTTGCCCCAAATGATTCTACCGTAACCATGAATAAAAAGAGTAGTGTATTTATACCTAGCTTCATTATATGTAACCGTGTTTTGTTTGAACTCTTGTAATTTACACGATGTTTCGGTTTTGACAGAAGAACTTTTTCAAAAGTTTACATCCATTTATGCTCCCACTCTCTCGATATATTGTTGTATTTCTGCTGTTTGCAAGCTCTATCGTTGCTCAAGGTAAACATTCCTCGAAGCGGGAACAAGGTAATATCACAATTACCTATTCCGCAGAAAGTTCTGCCAGGACCGTTGAATATGTGACATTCGCTTTGCCCGAAACAGCAGAAGCGATTATCACGATCAAACCCTTACATGTAAGAGCTTGGACGGGAGACACTTCAGGGTTGTATTCGGTGATTCGAACATATCCGGAAGCAATAATCGAACGACGTTTTGTTTTTCGGGGAATACATGTTGCTCGAGCAGTTATTCGGCCAATCTTCAAAGATGAAAAGGGTACATTTCTCATCGCAGACTCATGTACCATCATCATCACTTCGAAAGGGTTAATATCTTCCAATGATTATCAGATTGCTCATTCGGAATTAGGCCTTCTTTCCCACATCATCAATCCGGAACATATACCCGCTTCCATTGCTTCACGCAAAAAAAGCGAATCGCCTCTCGTCAATAATTGGTATAAATCCGAAAAATCATATCT
>SXZI01000039.1 GCA_005788035.1 Bacteroidota bacterium | reverse complement strand
GATGCAGAGCCTTGGAAATCAATCAAATCCGATCAAGAAGAGTGTGCGAAAACGATGTTCTTGTGCTCACAGGTATTGCATGCATTGTCCATAGCATTTGCACCAATCATCCCATATTCGGCAAAAAAGATTGCGGAGTCATGCGGTCAGGAAGCATATGTAGGCGATCATAATGCCATTGGTTTGAATGCATGGCAATGGATTGCACAACCGGTATTGTCAGAAGGACAAATCATTCAGCAACCTCCCATTCTATTCACTAAATTGGAAGATTCAGTCATCGAACAGAAAATAGCATCCATGGAACAGGAATCGCTTCCTGCAGAGGAATTGATATCTATCGAAGAATTCAAAAAAGTAAAATTGCGCACCGCAAAAATCATCGAAGCAGAAGCAGTTCCAAAAAGTGAAAAGCTGGTGAAACTCAAGGTTGATTTAGGTAATGAACAAAGGCAAATTCTTGCTGGAATTGCAAAGCATTATTCACCTGAAGCACTCATAGGAAAAACCATTGTGATCGTTGCAAATTTGAAGCCGGCAAAACTCATGGGCATGGAGTCGCAGGGGATGTTGCTTGCTGCAAATGCTGAAGATGGTTCGCTTGGACTTGTGATTCCCGAAATTGATATAATTGGTTCAGAAGTACGTTGAGGATATAATGAAAGCATACGTTGAATGGAAAGGCGGTATGTTATTGGAAGGGAAGAATGCTGAGGGCATGTCAACCTTTTTCGACTCTCATCATCCCGAACAATGCTATGGCACTCCGATGGAAATCATGTTGCAAGCAATGGCTTCATGTTCCATCATGGATGTGATAAGCATCTTGGAGAAGAAACGCAAAACCATCACAGCTTTGCATGTCGAAGTGGATTCTGATAGATCTGATGGTCACCCCAAAGTATTTACCGCGGTCCGACTTCGCTATACACTCATTAGTCCTGATGCTGAATTGAAAGATCTTGAGCGATCAGTCGAATTGTCACAGCATTCCTATTGCAGTGCTTCTGCAATGTTTCAGAAGGCAGGCTGTGAGGTTTCGTGGATATGCGAGGTTAAGGCGTCCTAACATTTCCCAATAGTTTCAATCGCTCCATTCTGGCTTGTTCATGTTGCATGAGCCATTCATCTTCACTCAAAATCTCATAGGCAGAAGCGAAAAAAGGAGCTGAGTGATCCACCTGTCCTTTTGCCAATAAACATTCCGCGATTTCTTCTGAAAGATATCCATCATTTGGAAGATTACGCTCTTTTCTCTCTTCGGCAATCACATATAATTCTCTGAGTGCTTCATCGGGTCTTTCGAGCAGTCGGAGCATTTTTGCCATTGACCAATGAGCTATCAATGCTTCTTCATGACGATGTCTTTCCCGATACCATACTTCATCATTGAGAAAACATTGCAATGCCTCATCATATCGCTTGAGCCCATGGAGGGTCCAACCAATATTGTTATACAGAGCACCAAGCCAACTTTTTGCTTTCATGTCCTGAGATTGTTCCGCATGTTTCATTGCCTTGAAATTCCATTCAAGTGATTCATCACCATTTTTTATGATTCCCAACATATGGGCTGCATCAATGGCAAAAAAATCACAATGATTGGCAATGGCATCATTCCATGCAGTCAAAAAATTACCTTCGCCTCTGTCTTCCAAATTTAATGCGTTCAATAATCTTCCTTTCTCAAGTTGATATCGAATCCGAGGGACGATTTGCTTGTGAACATCAAGCACTTCAATCAGGGAATATGCTGTTGACAAGTAGAACTCACTCCCATCTTTGTCTCTCAATAAACTTCTGCATCGAGCCAATTGCGTAAACAATTGTGGCAACAATGTTGTATCATCATGAACCTTCAGCAACGTTTCATATTCCTTGAACACTTGTTCAGTTGCCAGTGGATCTTGATATCTCCATTCACGATCGAATTCATGTGGTGCAAAATTCATACACGCAATCCTGTATCAGCATCAAAGAGACAAATATGTTTATGATCCAATCGAATACTCACATGCATATCGGGTTTATAGTCATCAGAAACGGATATTCGCATGGATTTTCTAGTACCACCTGACATCATATGCAATATCATTTCATGGCCATGATATTCTATTTGTTCAATCATGGTCTCCCAGACGGGATCTTCATCTTGCGATGCATGGGGTGAGCAGTGCTCAGGGCGAATGCCTACGATGATGTTTCGGGGCAATGGTGATTGTTTGGTAATTATACTAGCCGGCAATGTAAAGCGCGCTCCTTCATGTTCTTCGACGAACACCATCGAAGTATGCTCCATCGCAATGGACCCTTTGAAAAAGTTCATTGTCGGACTTCCGAGAAATCCTGCGACAAACACATTGGCCGGTGATTCATAGATTTCTTTGGGTTTTCCGATTTGCATCAATGCGCCTTTATTCAAAACAGCGATACGATCGCCCATCGTCATTGCTTCTGCTTGATCATGTGTGACATAAATGCCGGTGATGCCAAGTCTCTTTTGTAGTTTAACGATTTCAGCACGCATGTGTACCCGTAATTGTGCATCAAGATTCGACAAAGGTTCGTCGAATAAAAAGACTCGAGGTGTTCGAATGATTGCTCTCCCGAGCGCAACACGTTGTCTTTGCCCGCCGGATAATTGTTTTGGTTTACGATCCAATAATGATTCAAGACCTACCAGCGTTGAAACTTCATGAACTTTATCGTGAATATTTTTCTTTGGAACTTTTCGAAGGGTCAATGGAAAAGCAAGGTTCTCAGCTACTGTCAAATGAGGATACAAAGCATAATTTTGAAATACCATGCCGATATCACGAGATTTTGCCGGCATATCATTCACTCTTTGATCATCAAAGAGCAATTCTCCACCTGTAATTTCCTCCAAACCGGCAATCATGCGTAATACAGTGCTTTTACCGCAACCTGATGGTCCTACGAGTACGAGTAATTCACCGGGCTCAACGGACAATGACAAATCACTAATAATCTGTGTGCCTGATTCATATTCCTTGACAATATTCTTGAGTGTGACATGTGTCATGACATTTTCTCGGTTAATGAATTCATCGTATTTGTAATGCTGAAAGATGAGCATATACACCATGTTGAGCTATCAATTCATCATGGGTTCCATATTCAATGATTGTTCCTTTGGAGAACACTGCAATTGCATTGCAATCTTTTATGGTTGAAAGGCGATGTGCAATGATGATGGTAGTTCGTGATGCCATCAATCGTTCCAATGCTTCACTTATCAGATGTTCAGAAGAAGAGTCCAAAGAACTTGTTGCTTCATCCAAAATCAAAATAGGAGGATTTTTCAAAATGGCACGTGCTATTGCAATTCTTTGTCTTTGCCCCCCGGATAGTGTGATGCCTCTTTCACCAACTATGGTTTCATATCTTTCCGGGAATCGCTCGATGAATTCTTTTGCATTTGCCAGTTCAGCGGCATGTTCAACTTCTTCCATGGTGGCATTGATATTGCCATAACGGATATTTTCTGCTATGGTACCGCCAAAAAGCACGATGTCCTGAGGTACGATACCGATGGATGCACGAATGCATGCCAAACCGAGTTCAGAAGCCGGAATGCCATCATACAAAATCACACCTTCGGTCGGCTGATAAAATTGCTGAATAAGTGAAGCCGTTGTGCTTTTTCCCGCCCCACTTTCGCCAACGAATGCGATTCTTTGTCCTGATGCAATGTCCAAATTGATCGACTGCAAAGCAGGGATGTCAGTACGAGATGGATATCGAAATGATACATTTTTCAATGAAACAGAATGCAGAGGTCTGAACATAGTTTTATCATGGACTTCAATCATGTCTTCGACATCCGTATCCAATATTTCCTTCAATCGTACAGAAGCTCCGAGTGCTTTTTGAATTTGCCCAAGCAATTCCGCGAAGCTACCCATTGCTCCACCGACGAACATTGCATAAATCAAAAAGGTGGCAAATGCACCAATCGTGAGTTCGCCTTGTTGCACAAGAGTTCCACCATACCAAATGACACCTGCAATGCCTCCAAAGAAAGCAAAGAGAATAAAGGAAACAAAAGCCGATCGCAAACGAGCAGTGCGGATTGCCAAACCAATCACATTGTATAGCGCGCCACTATAACGTTCCTTTTCATATTGCTCATTGGTAAAGGATTTCACGCTTGCAATTGCCTGCAAGGTCTCTTCGATGATTGTTGCCGAAGATGCCAATGCATCTTGTGTTTTCATGCTTTGTTTACGAATGAATCTACCAAACAATACGGCGATTACTACAAGCACCGGCAGAGCCAGTAAAACAGGAAGCGCAAGATTCAATCCTGCCGTGAGGATGAAAGCAATGCCACCAATCAGGAAAATGGTTTGTCTGAGCAATTCCAGAATCGTGAATGCAAATGTTTCTTGAATCTGTGAAAGATCTGAAGACAATCGTGATGATAATTCCCCCACACGCCGTTCAGCAAAGAAATGCATCGGTAATCGAATGATATGATTGAATGCCTTGGTGCGAAGCTCAGCCAGCGATGTTTCCGTGATACGTGCTATCGTCATTGAAGCAAAAAAACGTATCGTGCTTTGCACTGCAATCAAAATGAGTAAGCCAATTGCAAGCAATCCGGGTGATGGTGCAATCCCGAACACTGTAAATGAAGTCTCGGGGTGGATGAAACCATCCAGCATTGTACCGATCATTGCCGGGAATATGAGTCCTATCGATGCCGTAAACAACATCGTGACCAATGCCACAATCCCTTTCAGGGCATGTGGTTTATAAAATGACAAGAGAAATCTGATTTGAGCGCCGGCCTCGCCTCGCTCCAATCGCTGAGTTGGTTCTTTTTTCATACCGAGTGTGCATATCTCCGGGATTGCATATCAAAGAGAATCCATCAAGCATGTCGGTGAATCCGCAAGGAATTCACATTTTTGTGCAATCGATTACAAAATTACGATGAAATCACGCCTCTGCATTCACGTTTATGCCATTTCTTTCTCTTATGGCACATAATACCTGAAATTGTGAGAGGTTTATCGGTATTGAAGGAGGAATGAATGTCTGCTTTTTATGAAGTATCCATGCATGTGGACTCATCCATCGCCGAAGAATGGGTGGAATGGATGAGAACCGAGCATATTCCCGATGTGATGCAAACTGGAGTATTTCAATCATGTCAATTCCTCAGAGTGATAGAGCCCGCGATGGATGGGCATGATTCATTCAGGATAACCTATGAAGCGAAAAATCTATCGGCCATACAGGAATATCGTATCGCCCTTTCACCGGCACTCCGTGAGAAACATGATGCTCGATATGGTGAGCTTGCAAAGGGAAATCGACGCGAAATGATCACAGAGTTTACGCTAAGACTACCGGAGCAAGCATAATGGAAGGAATGCATTGCTATTCATTGCCAAATGCAGAGCATTTACAAGTTCTTGCACTTGAATCCGGGCCGGTGGCCACAAATGGCTATATGTTGCTTGATATGTCACAGGCATGTGCAATCATCATAGATGCCCCTCATGAAAGTGTTCACGTGTTTTCGTCATTTGCCGCTGAAAAAGGAGTCAAAATCAAGGCTCTATGGCTCACTCATTCCCACTGGGATCATACAGCGGATGCTGAACATTGTGCAGAAAAGAAATGGGACATTTTGGTGCATCCATTGGATGCTTATAGATTGCTTGATCAACAAGCCCATACCGTGTGGCCATTACCATTTAAGCTGGGAAATGTGCAACCTACCGGAATGATCAATCATGGAGATATTCTTTTCTGTGGAGGCTGGAATTGTGAGGTAATTCATACTCCTGGTCATACCGAAGGAGGCGTTTGTTTTGTGGATCATGAGCATTCATGCGCTTTCGTTGGAGACACATTATTTGCGGGAAGCATAGGAAGAACGGATTTGCCCGGTGGCGATACCGAAACATTATTGTCATCAATTTCAAAAAGCCTAATGCCATTGCCTAAAGACACCATCGTCTTTCCCGGTCATGGGCCATTGACAACCATCGGTGAAGAGCAACTCAATAATCCATTTTTGCAATGAAGAAATATCGAGTATAACAATGATGAACAACTATTCATATTTCAGTAATAGACTACTCACCATCCTTTCCATAATTTGCATACTGTTGTTGTCGGGATGCTATTCTTTTACCGGCGGATCCATACCGGATCATCTCAAGACGATCAGTCTTTCTTCGGTTCAAGACAATAGCGGTTTTGGAAATCCTCGATTCAGAGATGTACTGACGAGGCGTTTGCTTGACAAATTTCGGAATGACAATACCCTTGTGCTTGTGGATGCCAATGGTGATGCGCAATTACAATCAACAATTGTCAGAATTGAAGATGTTGTTGTGTCGGTCAGCCCTGGTGAAGTTGAAAGAGAGAGAAGAATCACCGTTTCTGTCGAAACAGAATACACAGATATTGTCAAGCGAAAGCAAGTCTGGAAACGAACATTCTCTAACTTTCAAGTCTATCTCATAAGTCAGGGGCAACAAGCAAGAGAGGATGCGGTTATCGCAGCTCTGCAGCAAATTGGCGAAGATATTCTTCTTGCCGTGGTATCGGGATGGTAGTCCCGTATCGGGCAATCATTCACTCACTCTAATTCCATACAAATACCATGGAAGTTGCAATACTCATTGTGTACTTTATCTCGCTAAGCATTCTTTTTGCATTCGGTCTTCACGGACTTGTGATGATTTACTACTATCACAAAACTCGTGCTTATGCAACTCCCAATCTCGAAGCTCCCGCTGAATTACCACTAGTCACCGTGCAATTACCCGTATTCAATGAGGTATATGTCATAGAGCGCCTTGTGAATGCAGTGTGCGAAATGGAATATCCCAAAGACAAATTGGAAATTCAACTTCTCGATGACTCAACCGATGAAACAGTTGAAGTGTCACGTCGACTGGTTGCCGAATGGGCTGCCCGTGGTTTTGACATCAAACATATTCATCGCATAGATCGCACCGGTTATAAAGCTGGTGCTTTGAAAAGCGGACTCGAAAAAGCCAAGGGTGAATTCGTTGCGATTTTCGATGCTGATTTTGTTCCCAAGAAAGATTTCTTGATGAAAACCATTCCGCATTTTCGCAATGATGGCGTGGGAATGGTGCAAACACGTTGGGAACATTTGAATGAAGATTATTCCTATTTGACAAGAGCCCAGGCTTTGGCTCTTGATGGTCATTTCGTGATTGAACAACAAGTACGAAATAAAGCCGGATTTTTTATCAATTTCAATGGTACGGCCGGAATTTGGAGGAAGTCTTGCATCGAAGATGCAGGCAATTGGCATGCAGATACATTGGCCGAAGATTTGGATCTGAGCTATCGTGCCCAGCTTCGTGGTTGGAAATTCGTGTTTTTGAATGATGTTACTTCACCTGCAGAATTGCCGGCAGACATCAATGGTCTGAAAACCCAGCAATTCCGTTGGACCAAAGGCGCCGTTGAAACAGCAAAGAAATTATTGCCAATGGTTTGGAGCTCCTCACTTCCACTCAAAGTGAAATTGGAATGTACTGTGCATCTTACAAGTAATATTGTTTTTCCATTCATACTTTTGACTGCGTTTTTGAATGTTCCATTGGTGGTGATCAAAAATACGGTTGAAGGATATGATTCTATTTTCACGATGATGGGTATTTTTGTTCTTGCATCCGTGAGTACATTCATGTTCTATATGTATGCTCAAAGAGCAATACATCTTGATTGGCGCAGAAGACTAATGCTTTTCCCGGTATTTATGGCTGGAAGCATGGGTTTTGCAGTCAATAATACCAAAGCGGTGTTTGAAGCATTAACAGGAAAGAAAACAGCATTCCTTCGTACACCGAAATACAAAATCGTAGGTGCCGATGGTGAATGGAAAAAGAAAAAATATGTTCAGAAGAAAATAGGTGGTGCTGTATTGGTTGAATTGTTCTTCACAATCTATTTCATCATTGGAATTTCCATTTCATTGTTTTATCTGGAAATAGCAGCCATTCCATTCCAATTGCTCTTTTTGGCCGGATTTGGAACAGTTGGCGCATTATCCTTGAGGCATGCCCTCGAGAGTTAATATTCCATTCAGCTTTAACTCTGAAATTCAGTAATTTTGAAGGTGTTCGATTGAAAACGGACACCTTTTTTATTAAGGAATAATCATGAAACTCATCACATTTCAACCGGCTCCGAATATTGAGCGTTTGGGTATTCTCTGCAATCAACTTGTGTTTGATCTTGCTGTTATGCGTTCCAGCGTGAAGTCTGATGCCGCATTTACATTGCCATATCTTCCTTCCGACATCCTTTCATTCCTTCGCCTTGGGGAAGCAGCAATGCATGATGCATTATTACTGGAAGGCATGTCCGGTGACATGAAGCATATCGGTATTCCTGAACATGATGTACAATTGCTTTCTCCTGTCCCACATCCCACATCTATGCGTGATGGATATGCATTCAGACAACATGTGGAAGCTGCTCGACGTAATCGTGGGCTCGAGATGATTCCTGAATTTGATGAGATTCCTATTTTTTACTTCACAAATCATCAAGCTGTATTTGGTCCGGGACCGATCACGGTTCGCCCAATGCATTTGGAACAATTGGATTTTGAATTGGAAGTTGCTATCGTCATTGGAAAGAAAGGAATTGATATTCCGGCATCAAAAGCCGATGAGTTTATCGCAGGATTCATGGTAATGAATGATTGGAGTGCGCGTGCAATGCAAATGCATGAAATGAAACTCAATCTTGGTCCGGCAAAAGGAAAAGACTTTGCAACCACCCTTGGCCCATGGCTTGTGACCAAGGATGAACTGGCCTCAAAAAAAATAGATACTCCACATGGTGCCACCTATGATATGCAAATGACATGTACATTGAATGGTGAACGTGTATCTCTCGGAAATGTCAAAGACATGTCATGGACTTTTGCACAAATTATTGAACGCGCAAGTTATGGCGTCACATTGCATCCAGGAGATGTCATTGGCTCCGGTACATGCGGAACAGGGTGTTTTCTTGAATTGAATGGAAGCAAAGTATTTGATCCACCATTATGGGTGAAAGAAGGCGATACTGTTGTGTGCACCATAGATTCACTCGGTGCATTATCCAATACAATCGAGGTACAACGCTGATGCCACGCATACTCATAACAGGCGGTGCAGGTTTCTTAGGATCGCATCTCTGCGACAAATTCATCGGCAAAGGATATGATGTGATATGCATGGATAATCTCATCACCGGATCGACTGATAATATTGCTCACCTTATCGGAAATGAACATTTTCGATTCATTCATCATGATGTGACTGAATACATGTTTATAGATGGCGACCTTGATGCCATTTTACATTTTGCATCACCGGCTTCGCCCGTGGATTATCTCCGATATCCCATTCAAACACTCAAGGTTGGATCTTTGGGAACCCACAAAGCTCTTGGCTTGGCAAAAGCAAAGAAAGCGCGTTTCCTTCTTGCCAGCACCAGTGAAGTATATGGTGATCCACTTACACATCCCCAGGAAGAGTCATACTGGGGTAATGTCAATCCAGTTGGCATTCGTGGAGTATATGATGAGGCAAAGCGTTTTGCTGAAGCAATGACTATGGCATATCATCGCTATCATGGACTTGAAACACGCATTGTAAGAATTTTCAATACCTATGGTCCACGCATGAGAATTGAAGACGGAAGAGCCATTCCTGCATTCATGTCGCAAGCTTTGCGTGGTGAAGATTTGACAGTGTTCGGAGATGGTTCACAAACTCGCTCTGTATGTTATGTTGATGATTTGGTTGAAGGTATTTATCGTTTATTACTGTCCGATGAATCAGACCCGGTAAATATTGGCAATCCTGATGAATTGTCGATGCTTGATCTTGCAAAGGAAATACTTGAAATTTCGGGATCCAAGTCCAAGATTTCTTATAAAGATTTGCCGCAAGATGATCCTAAAGTGCGTCAGCCTGATATCACGAGGGCTCGCGCGATATTGAAATGGGAACCAAGCGTGCAAAGGCGTGAGGGTTTGATCAAGACATTGGACTATTTCACACAAGCTCTTGGAAAACAGTCATGACATCTGATTTATACAG
>SXZI01000038.1 GCA_005788035.1 Bacteroidota bacterium | reverse complement strand
TAGGGATCCGTTGCGCCCAGGATGGAGGTGATTTGAATTCCATTAGTGGATTTGATTGCATCAATCACACGCATATTGCGATCACTCAATGTGGCGGCATCAAAGTCAAACAAAATGAGCGAATATCGCTTGATTTTTTCAGTACTTGAATTGTCAATTGTTTTGTCAGTAATTACTTGTTCATAAGCAACAGGCAAACTGATTGATGATGTATGAGATCTACCGGCAGTATCAACAACATTATAACGGAATCTCACACTATCATTGTGTTTCCCAAGTTTTTCTGGTGCAATGGTCATTGTTGAATTCACGAATGTATCATGCAAGCCCAATGATTCATGCAGATAATTTGTGTCTGTCATTGCGGTTATTCTCCACCGTTCAATCATAGGACCCGATATCACATTACCACGAACTTGGACTCGTTCAGGCAGAATGGATAATACTGAATCCATGATGGTCAGCACTTCAAATACCGAAGGATCACTGAATTGTAATTCCACTCTTCTATTTTCCGCTATGCCTTCAGGATATGAATTATTTGAAGGATTATCGGGAATTCCTTTTGCTTTGATGATCAATCGGGTTGAATCAATATTCCAGATGGTTCGAAAATACGAGGCAATCTTCTCTGCCCTCTTATAGGCAAGACCGGTATTTCTTCGCTCCTTTCCCGCTCCGGCACTATTTCCAATGATGGTGATTGTGAGTGATGAATCATTTCGTAATCGCAATCCTGCCAAATTCAATACATGATGATATCTCCCAAGCATCTCCAAGGGCATCAATGTTTGCTCATTGAAGACTGTCGATTGCTGTGCATTCAACAATTGATATCGTATAGGTATCTCAGCGGACTCATCATCAAAAAACACATAAGGCAAAATAGGTTGAATTACGCGGTCAATGCGCTCGGTCAATAAAAAAGAGTCTACGGAATTTCTATCTGATTCCATCGTAGTTACAGACAATGATGTCAGAAGATCAGGCAATGGTATTATGATAGGTGGTGGCGGTGGTGGTGGTGGAATAATCTCGACATCTGACCAAAGCAATGACAAACCGGCTCTTATACCAATTGCCTTCCAAGCAGTGGATTCTGATAATTCCTGCAACAATGCAAATCCTCTTATCTCTGGAGCTAATCTAAGATTGTTAGTTCTGTTTAGAGGAAATGCATAAGATAAACCTGCAGAGACCCCGAATATCATCGAGGGGGTGAATGGTATATCTCCCGATAATTCATTTCGAATGCGATTGAGTCCGTCGAATGTACCGGGGAAAATGGTTTCTCTTTGTGAGAACCGCATCGAAAGTGGCACCCCCATCCATAATCCAGTCGATACAGATGCTCTGCCAAATGTCAATGTGGCTTGAGGCTCCAATGCTGCAATGCCAAGTGATGTTTCAAGCTGATGGGTTATCGTTGCAAAACCTGATTGCGACATCACATATTGTATTTCATTGAAAGTAAAATCTCCACCCAGTCCATTGAATGTAGCGCGCAGTGCAATTCCAAGATGTTGATTCAATGCATATGAGCCGCTCAATCCGATGGATGAACCAATATTTGCAGCTTCGGAATATTCGGGGCAGCAACTCGGTATCCCCTTGAAACCGCTGAACGAAGCAGTATGGACATTGTAACCACCAAGAGCATGGATACCAAATGAAAATGGAGAGATATTGACTTGATCATCACGAATTGGCGCACGAGCATTCTGTCCCAATACAGGATGATCGGAAATGCTCAAACAACACAATATAATTGCTATCAACACTCTCATGCGATCAGACAAAAATCAACAAAACTCTTTCATTCCCATTCAATAGTCGCAGGCGGTTTACTGGAAATATCATAAGTGACCCGATTGATGCCACGCACTTCATTGATGATGCGATTGCTCATGCGAGCAAGTACTTCATAAGGCATCGGGAACCAATCTGCTGTCATGCCATCAACGCTTGTAACAGCACGCAAGGCACATGTGTTTTCATATGTTCTCTCATCACCCATCACTCCAACACTCTGAACAGGCAATAATACAGCAAATGCCTGCCAAATGTCATTATACAATCCTGCAGCATGAATTTCTTCCAAATAGATTTCATCTGCTTTGCGTAAAATATCGCATCGTTCTTTGGTAACCTCGCCAAGGACGCGAATACCAAGACCGGGTCCCGGGAAAGGATGCCTATCAATGAACCAATCAGGAATTCCTAATGCTCTTCCGACTGTACGCACTTCATCTTTGAATAATTCTCTGAATGGTTCAATGAGACTGAGATGCATTTCTTCGGGAAGTCCACCGACATTATGATGAGATTTAATTGTGACAGAAGGACCATTCACGCTAACGGATTCAATCACATCTGGATATAATGTTCCCTGAGCTAGAAATTGAGCATCACCAAATTTCTTTGCTTCATCATTGAATACATCAATGAATGTTGCACCGATGATTTTACGTTTCTTTTCAGGATCGCTAACACCTTCAAGCCGTGAAAGGAACAAATCAGATGCATCAACAACATCAATGCTCATCGAGAAATTCTGTCTAAACAATGTTTCGAGTTTCTTGCTTTCATCCAAGCGCATCAATCCGGAATCAACATGGATGCAATGCAATTGATCTCCAATGGCTTTGTGAAGGAGGACGGCAACCACGGTGGAATCCACGCCGCCGGATAAACCACAAATCACGCCACCATTTCCAACTTGCTTACGAATCGCCTCGATTTTGGACTCTATGAGATTTTCAGGATTCCAATCCGAAGAACAACCACATATGTCATGCACAAAATTGGAGAGCATCTGTACGCCATCTCTTGTATGATGGACTTCAGGATGAAATTGTACTCCGCGAATATTTCTTTGAAGATTCCTGATTGCACAGATAGGAGCATTATCTGTATGAGCCATTATTTCAAATCCATCAGGCAAAGCGGTGAGCGAATCACCATGACTCATCCATACGATTGAATGAGCATCTATCCCTTTGAATAATGCATCCTCTTTGTCGATGCGCAATTCCGCTCTTCCAAATTCTCTCTTCGCTGATTTGTTAACATTGCCACCATTCATGAATGCGGTGAGCTGCAATCCATAACAAATACCAAGAATTGGCATGCCATATTGTTCGGCATGGGCGAAAATATCGAATGATGGAATGGGTGCGCCATCGGCATATACGCTGGAAGGTCCGCCGGACAATACAATTCCCTTTGGATTCAGAGCTTCGAGTTTTTCTTTGGTGATTGAAAATGGATGGATTTCACAATAGACACCCGCCTCACGAATTCTGCGAGCGATGAGTTGCGTGACTTGTGAACCGAAATCAAGTATGAGAATTGTCTGCATTGAGTATGAATTGAGTTGAGTTTATTGCAATACATTGAGCAATATAGTGCTCTTTTGTTCTTCGGCAATTTGTTTCACCACGGGATGTGATTCAAATTGTGCTTTTTCGAATGGTTTGAGGTCGGCATATCCTCTGCGATAATATTCCAAAGC
>SXZI01000037.1 GCA_005788035.1 Bacteroidota bacterium | reverse complement strand
TACTTTTTCAAATCATACCGCCAATTATATCCTCAACAAAAATATCTCCACAAATCCTGAAAGATCCATCGTTACTATGTCATTAAAAATCTTTACCGATTAAAATCTGTGTAATACAGAATATTCATAGAATATTTAAACAATAATGCTGCTGGTCCACAAAATGTACTGATTGTTTTTAAAGCAAATAGTAATCAACTCTACTTTCATAATAAACAATTTGAACAATCATTAGAGAGTAAAGGACAGACTAATGAAAAGTAAGAGTGGTTATGAAAAGTACAGGAATGTTAAAAGCTCCGCAATCAACAAATCAATTTGGGACAAAATATAATTAAAACCAGAACTTGCAGATAGAACGCCTAAAACCAAATACAATAATGATTATACAAAAAAGCAATGCATCAAGAAATTGAATAAGGACAGGCAATTGAATGGGTATCTGAAATACCCACCAATTGTGGTGCATGATTGGAACAATCAGCGATTGCGATTGGACAACGTGTTCTAAAACTACAACCAGAAGGTTTATTCAAAGGATTGGGGATATCTCCTTGTAAGAGAATTCTTTGTTTTCCTTTTTGCTTTGGATCTGCTATTGGTACAGAAGATAGAAGTGCTTTACTATAAGGATGCTTCGAATAAAAATACACTTCATCAGCCGTTCCAACTTCTACCATATTTCCAAGATACATAACACCTATTCTATTGCTTATATGATGCACAACAGATAGGTCATGCGCTATAAACAGATATGATATTCCAAATTCATCACGCAAGTCTTCCATAAGATTTATAACTTGAGCTTGCACAGATACATCAAGGGCAGAGACGGGTTCATCACAGATAATTAATTCCGGATTGGTTGCCAGTGCTCTGGCAATTCCTATTCTTTGTCTTTGGCCACCGGAAAACTCATGAGGAAATCTATTTGCATATTCTGGCTGCAGTCCTACTTTTTCGAGTAACCATAGTACTTTATCTTCAACTTCCTTTTGCGAAAGTTGAGGCTCATGTATTTCAAGGGGTTCGGATATTATTTGCTTGACCGATAATCTCGAATTCAGTGAGGAATAAGGATCCTGAAAAATCATTTGAATTTTCGATCTGAACTTTTTCATATCAGATGAAGACAATTTGGTGATGTTATGAACTGTACCATCTTTGTCATGATACAGAATCTCGCCACCAATATGGACGTCGGGTGAAACATGAGTTAATACATTGATTATCGCTCTTCCTACTGTGGTTTTACCACAACCTGATTCACCCACAAGTCCGAATGTCTCTCCACGGTGTATTGTAAACGAAACACCATCAACGGCTTTGACTTCTGCAACCTTTTTTTGAAATACACCACCAAATACGGGAAAATAGATTTGAAGGTTTTTCACTTCTAGTAGTATTGAATTATTCATATCTTATTCCATTATCTATCTTGGTGGTGACATTGTGACATCGAACAAAATGATTTGAATCAATCTCTATTAGAGGTGGTTCTATTGTATCGCAGATATCTTGTTTTTCAGTGCAACGGGTACAAAATTTACAACCTTGAGGAAAATTGAGTATACTCGGAACATTTCCCGGTATTGCTTGCAAACGTGTTCCTTTCTCACCAGGACGATCTGCATGTGGAATTGAATTCATGAGACCGCGAGTATAAGGATGCAGCGGTTTCTCAAAGAGTTCTTCTGTAGTTGCAATTTCTTGAATCTTACCCCCATACATAACGATTACCCGATTGCAAAGCTCTGCGACAACTGCTAAGTCATGAGTGATAAGTAATATAGCAGCTTCCCTTCTCTTTTCTTTCAATGTAAGCATCAATTCAAGGATTTGTGCTTGAATGGTTACATCAAGAGCGGTAGTTGGTTCATCAGCAATCAATAAAGCAGGATTACATGCAAGTGCAATTGCAATCATTACCCTTTGCCTCATACCACCGGAGAATTGATGCGGAAAGTCATCGATTCTCTTTTCAGGAGCAGGTATTCCAACTAGTGAGAGCATTTCAATAGCTTTTTCCCTTGCTTGTTCTTTGTTCAATCCTTCATGAACCATTAAAACTTCTTCAATTTGCATTCCTACTGGAAATACAGGGTTTAGGGAAGTCATTGGTTCCTGAAAAATCATTGCAATCTCTTTTCCTCGAATAGCATACATCTCTTCATAGGTACATTGTACTATGTCTGTACCTTTGTAGAGTATTTTTCCATCAACTATTCTTCCTGGTGGATTAGGGATAAGTTTCATCAATGAAAGTGCAGTGACTGATTTACCTGATCCTGACTCTCCTACCAATCCGAGAGTCTCGCCTTGGTATATGTCGAAAGTAACACCATCTACAGCTTTTGCATCTTTTCCTTCTATTGAAAAGTAAGTTTTAAGATTTTCTATCGAAAACAGAATATCGTTTTTCACTGGGTATTCTCTGGAAATTAGCGTAAACGTGAAAAAGTCTTTGGATCAAACGCTTCTCTTATTGCTTCACCGATGAAGACAATCATGATCAATGTCACAAATAAAGCAAACATTGGAGAAAACACAAGCCACCATTTGGTTAGATTTTGCAGACCGGAACTTAGCATTTGACCCCAACTTGGTGTTGGTGGCGGTAAACCAAATCCCAAGAAATCTAATGCAACAAGTGAGGTAATCCCTGCTACTACGGCAAATGGAAAGTTCGTAATTATTGGTACTAATGAATTTGGAAGTATGTGTTTGAACATTATTTTCCAAGTGGGCACACCGATCGAAATAGCAGCAGCCACATAGTCCTTGGATTTTTCGCGATAAAATTCAGCTCGAATATATGTAGTAATTGGAATCCATGCCGTTAAAGCCAATAAGAGTACTAGCAATATAAAACTGGGTTGGATAAACGATACAACAATGATGATAAGGAATAGAATTGGAAGCGTAGCCCACATCTCAATGATTCTTTGCCCTATCAAATCGTACCAACCACTCTTAAATCCTAATAATCCACCTATTGGAATACCGATAAGATATTCAAGGAAGACAAGAATCAATGCAAATGAAATAGATACCTTGAAACCATAGGCCATTCTAGCAAAAACATCTCTCCCATTCTCATCAGTACCCATGATTCTTGGGCCTTCACCATCGCTTGCCGTCCAAGGTTCCATAAAAGCTGTATTTCCATCCGTAGTTATGTCTTCAATTGGACCATAAGGATATAAGGGCATGACTATGAAATTATCGCCGTTTTCCTGTTCGTACTGTTGTTGCAAATCTCTGTATCTAGCTTGACCAGGATTACCTTTTTGCCCTAGGGATTCACCACTTTGAAACACACTGACAAATTGATCTATTAATGGAAACGATGCTACAAGAGAAGTAAATGCCGGGAAGGAATATTGACCATTATAACGTACTATAAGAGCTTTGTCATTGACGAGTATTGGTAATAAAAATGACAAACCATACATAATGCTAAGAAGAATTAAAGAATAATATCCTCTCTTGATGGTTTTAAACTTTTTCCATCTTCTCTGTCCAATAGACTGTGATCCTGATTTCTGATTTATTTGTGACATACATTACCTGAATCGAATTCGTGGATCAATCATTGCCAATACAAAATCGGAAATAATGGCACCAAACAGATTAACCATTACTCCGATCACTGTAAATGCAAATACTACGGTATAATCTCTCGAGAGGATGGCATAATAGGATAATTTTCCAATTCCTTCGATGTTGAATGTTGTTTCAATGAAAAATGAGCCTACAAACGCAATTCCAATGATATGCCCAATATTGGCTGCTATTGGAATAACTGAATTTCTCATGGCATGCAACCAAATAATTCTTTTTTCTTTCAATCCTTTTGCAAATGCTGTTCTTATATAATCCTGCGATAGATTCTCAAGAAGTGAATTCTTCATGAGCAATGTTAATGTTGCAAATGATTGAATCGTTGATGCTATAACAGGCAATACAAAATGATGCGCCCTATCAAGAATTTTCTCACCAAGAGTAAGAGTCTCATACTCCCTTGATTGTAAACCTCCTAATGGAAAAACATCGAAAAATGACCCACCACCAAGCAATACCAATAAAAGCAGGCCTAATGCCCATCCAGGAATTGAATAACTTATCAAAATAGATGAACTTGAAATTAAATCGAATGTAGAACCATGCCGAAGAGCTTTCTGAATACCAAGGTATACACATATAACATAGCTTAATACTAGTCCTATAACCCCAAATTGAAGGGAAATTGGAATTCGAGATGCTATGAGGTCAATGACCGGTTCTCTATATTCATAAGAATTACCAAAATGACCAGTTAGAATTCCTGCATATTCAGTCTTAAATACTCTTAGTTGAGTAATACCTGTTGAATCTAACACTGAATTTTCTGCAGTCCAGACTCCATTCACAGATTGTTTAGAATCTTTATCTATTATTGAATATGTACCATTTGCTGTCTTTTCAACAATAAGATATTGCCCTTGACCAACATTTCTTGGCTCTCCAAGTTTTACATTATAGCTATCGGTTTCTCGCGGCCAAAGACCCAACCAAATGAGATATCTCACATATACAGGTTTGTCAAAACCATAATATCTTTTTAATTCTGCCAATGCTGTTGGAGGAATTGTTGCGGCACCATCCTTCGATGCAGCAGAACTCTCAGAACCAATACCAAAACCTGAACCAGCCTTCAATGCTTGAACTTGTTGTTCGTAGGGTCCGCCGGGTGCAAGATTGACTATGAAAAAAACGATAATCGTACATCCAAAGAATGTAGGAACCGCAAAAAGCAATCTTCGTATGAAATACTGAAGCATGAATCTTCCTATTTGAATATTCTTATTTAGTAGGAATTATCGTTTAAGATTTTTCCAATATGACACTTCTCGAATAGAGCTATTTCCATTGAGTTTTTTCTTGCTCTTTTTTGCATCAGCTAGAGCTTGAGCCTTATCTGCATCGTACCACCAGCCGGTCATTATTGCTAAATCGTGCATACCAAGCGATGAATTCTTTGCAAGAACCCATTCTGGAACACCGAATTTATCCCAATATGCTATACGAATACCGCGGGGTGTCCATGCCAATAAACAATGAATCATTGCTGCTTCAAGACTGTCTATTGTTTTAATGATGCTAACTTTAGACTTGGGATCACATTCAATATCATATCTCTTTAGAAGTTGGTCAACATAAGCATCTTTAAAGCCAGTGATATTGTTATTGTCATTTTTATCAGCGAGTTCAGATGCTATGCTTGTTTTGGGATAGGGGTCATCCAAACCACCATAATTAGCCCATGTAATATTGAAATTTCTTTCAGCAATATTCTTTGTAATTGCATTTCCATCTTGGAATTTGATTTGCAAATCAATTCCGGCTTGACGTAATGTTTGTTGGTATGGAGTCAGGAATTTTTCCAAAGGTTTAGGTATGCCAAGTTCCAAACGAAATGGACGGCCATTCTTTACAAGAATGCCATCTTTATTCTTTGAAGTATACCCTGCTTTTGTAAGTAATTCAGAAGCTTTTGCGGGATCATATCCAATTTTAGGATTTGACTTATTCTCATATTTTGTATTTGCATAAAAAGAATGAATACGTTCATATTCATTGAACAAAAGCTTTGAGATGATTGATTCACGATCGAACAAATGATAAAATGCCAAACGTACATTGATATCATCAAATGGTGGCTTTCGCATATTCAAGAACAAACCGGAAGTGCCAACAGGTCCGTCTGTGAATACCCTGTCCCTCTTTACCCAATTATTCACAATTGCATCATATGTTGTGTCACCGAGCCATTTATCAGTAGTGTTTCCGGTAAACCAGAACTTGTCAACTTCACCCTTTTTAAATTTTTCATACTCCAGTGTAGGATTATCTTTAATCACTTCAAAAGTGATTTGGTCAAAATTACCGGAATACTTATTTACTGTAATATCTTTACCCCAATAATCATCTCTACGTGTAATGGTATAGCTTTGCTGCTTTACTATGTCATCTGGTAATACTATATATTCTCCTGATCCCACAGGCTGATTAAACTGAAATTTGTCTAAGAATTCTTTTCCGCTTAGACCTCCTATTTCTTTTGAAGATAAGACGAGCAAACTATTTGCGAATGTTTTGAATGCACGACAATCGAACTCTTTTGATTTCACCTGTACAATATATTTTGAAAGTGCTACCGGTGTTTCATATTTGCTGAATATTTGTTGCATTGATGGAGACAAGATTGTTTCATCCATTAACAACTTAAAGGTTGCAACGATGTCCTCTGATGTAACTCTTTCTCCGGAAGAAAAACGAGCATTTGGATTAATTCGAAATGTAAAGGTGAGATTATCTTCTGATATCTTCCAATGTGTAGCCAGCGAAGGAACAGGTTGATCATCAAGTCCAAGATTGCATAATGTCTCATATGACAATGACGACATTTGTAAATTTTCAGAAAAGTTCGCGCCTTGACCATAAAAGAAAGGTCTGAAACTCAAAGGAAATCTACTAATTGTAAACCGTATGCTTCCACCCACTGTGGCACGAGGATCACCAGAGTGCTTGATGTCGAATTCGTTGAATTCATACGTTGTAAATCCTTGGGATACTGCAATCTTTTCGAAACCTGCCCCACCTTGGATGTCTGAGACAGAAGGATCTGCACCTGGCGGTGTATCAACTTTTTTCCAAAGTTTAGAATTATAACTTGGACCGTTTTTATCGGTACTAGAACCTGCATTCTTACTTCCACCACAACTCATGACAATCAAAGAGAACATTATTGTCATTGACAAAGCAAATCTGTACTGTTTCAACATATTGATACACTCCAATAAAAGAGAATTGATTATTTCAAACTTGAAAAACTCCTGATTTCCAATCAGGTATATCGGCATTATGTGATGCACATGTTAATGCCATTGATATTTTGTTCCTTGTTTCGAGTGGTGAAATGATTTCATCAACCCAAAGATGCGAAGCTGCATAATAAGGGGTAGTTTGAGCGTCATATCGAGATTGAATTTCTTTGAGTAGATCTTCTTTTTCTTGTTCGCTCAATTTCTTGCCTTCTTTTTCCAATGAAGCTATTTTGATCGTAAGTAATGTTTTTGATGCTTGTGCACCACCCATCACAGCAATTTGAGCTGTTGGATATGCAAATATAAAACGAGGATCATATGCTTTACCACACATTGCATAATTACCCGCACCATAGCTATTACCGATTATTACAGTAATCTTTGGTACAATGGAATTGGCTACTGCATTAACAAGCTTAGCACCATCTTTGATAATACCACCTTGCTCTGCCCTGCTTCCTACCATAAAACCTGTGACATCCTGAAAAAACACAAGTGGTATCATTCGTTGATTGCAATTCATAATGAATCTGGCAGCTTTATCTGCACTATCCGAATAAATAACACCACCAACTTGCATTTCCCCTTTGCCTGATTTTGAGATTGCTCTGTTATTGATCACAATACCGACTGACCAACCATCAATTCTAGCATATCCACAAATGATTGTTTTACCATATTCTGCTTTGTATTCTTCAAATTGTGAATCATCAATGATTCGTGCCAAGAAGTCATGCGTGGAATAGGGTTTTGTTCTATCAGAAGGAAGGATTCCAAATATATCTTCAGAATCATAGCAAGGAGACTTGCTATCTATCCTATCAAATAGTTGTCTTTTACCTTTTAAAGGTGAAAAACGCGATACCAAGTCACGAATCAATAATAACGCTTCTTCATCAGTTTGGACTCGATAATCTGTGTTGCCACTTATTGTGGTATGCATTGCAGCACCACCCAATGATTCAATGTCTATCTTTTCACCTATTGCAGCTTCTACAAGTGCAGGACCAGCTAAAAACAAACTGCCAGATCCTTCAACAATTATAGCTTCATCACACATGATGGGTAGATATGCTCCACCTGCTACACAAGGACCCATGATAGCCGCAATCTGAGGTATACCCAATGCACTCATAACTGCATTATTACGGAATTGCCTACCAAAATGTTCTTTGTCAGGAAATATCTGATCTTGCATTGGTAAAAAAACACCAGCACTATCTACCAAATATATGATAGGTAAATGGTTCTCTATGGAAATCTCCTGTGCACGCATATTTTTCTTTGCGGTCATAGGAAACCAAGCACCAGCTTTCACTGTGGCATCATTTGCAACAATCATGCATTCGCGACCATGAATCTTACCAATGCCCGTAATAACACCGGCAGATGGACATCCACCTTGTTCTGCATACATGCCATGAGCAGCGAAAGTCCCTATCTCTTCAAAAGACGAATGCTCGTCTATTAAAAGGTTTATACGTTCGCGAGCAGTTAGTTTTTGTTTCGACTTATGCTTTTGAATGGCTTTTTCGCCCCCACCCAAATGAACGGCTTTGGTCATTGTTGCCAATTGTTCAAGCAAATCGCGATGGAAAGCCATATTTGCAAGAGATTGCTGTGTATTCAACAATGGACTACCAATCTGTGTAGACATAATCTATAATTTTATATGGAATGGCGTAAATAAGCGTATTTCAAGCAACAAAATACAGAAATGTCAGTACAACTTCAATAAAAAAAGCTCTGCATTGAAGGTTTTCAATACAGAGCTAAAAGTAGGCTAAAAAGATGCTTATTGAATGATCAATGGCAATGAAAGAGGTTTCATTTTTCGTGGGTAAATCTGCACCCAATAATGACCTTTGGGAATGTCGCTCAAACCAATTTCAAAAATAGAAGTCCCCTGCATCATCAATATTCCTTTTTTGATGATCATACCTTTGCTATCAATAATTTCATAGTTAACAACTGCATCTGAAACAGAAGAAGGAATTGATAAAAATACGCTTTGTGAAGCAGGATTGGGATAAACTGAGAAAAACGACGAGGACTCTGCCCTTTCAATGGTGGTAACCGTTATAGCGTCTGAATTTGTAGAGCATCCTTGTTCGGAGATAGCTTTTACCATATAATCCCTTGTATTGGCAAAACGAGGCAAAACATAAAACTGAGAAGTAGCTCCAGCTATGTCTTTATTGGCCAACATCCATTGATATGCATGAGCAGGACTTGAGTACAATGTGTCATTGCTCTTTGTAATGAAGGGCTTTTCAGGATTGTTTCCTTGAAGTATTGTGACCGTATCGGCATCAATGCAACCAAGTTTATTTGTAGTTTCAACGAAGATGATACCGGGCTTATCCACCACTATTGTCCGCGTAGTATCTCCTGTTGACCATTTGTATTTATCATAGTTCGATCCAGCATCAAGCGTGATGGGGGTATTATTACAAATGGTGAATGCGATTTTGTTTGATGCTATATTAGGTATTCTTCGTTGATTAACGGTAACAGCAATAGGACCAAATCCGGATGGACAACCATTTATATCATAAACTGTTACGCTGTAATTTCCTGATTCCTTAACGGTGATGGATTGAGTGGTTGCACCATTGCTCCACACATAAGAAGAAAAGCCATCCTGTGCTTTGAATGCTACACTGTCCCCGGAACAGAACGTAACATTTCCTTTAATATCGACAGTACAGGACAATTCAGGGCAATTGACCATATCTGCTTCCCATGTTCCTCTTCCATACGTTGATATTCTTAATTTCTTTGAAGATTTAAGAATATCAATATCTGTTACAACTGTATTGGGTAGTCCATCATTATACGGTATCCAGACTCTTGTGCCATTATCTCTATAATAAACACCTAAATCAGTCCCTGCATATAATCTATCAGGTGAACTTGGTTGATATCGCAAACAATTTACAGGTATTGGAGGCATCCCTCCTGAAATATCAATCCAATTTCCTGTGAGACCGGCATTATTTGTTTGAAAGACCTTCCTAGTTCCGAATCCTGAAATTGATATCCAGAAAATACTATCATTATTTGGATGAAACTCAAATGATGTAATGATGGATGATGCTATACCATTGGGAAATGTAATTGGTCTCCATGTTTTCCCTTCATCATAGGTAATGTATGATGCATTGAAATTTGAAGCAATCAAAGTACCAGGTCTGGATGGTGCATGAGCCAAAAGCATGATACGGGATTGTCTATTGGGGAAAGTGGAAGTCTTGTCCCAAAAACCCAATGAATCTGTTTTCCAAACATCACGATATCCTGCATAGGCAATTGATGCTGAGCCGGCTTTAGCATTGGGTGCAAACTCGATTGGAGTCACCCACTCTCCTTCTTCTGAGGTTATGGCTGAATTGATGCTTGAACTAAATGAAGAACCGCCATTGGTGGACCTACCGAAATTTCCATTTTGTGAGGAAACGAACATATATTTATCATTCACCGGATCAATGGCATTATCCATGCCGTCGCCACCCCAAACCTGAGCCCAATCGTCCAAACCGGAACGGAAACTTGTTCCATTATCTTGTGCTCCACCAATAATCACATCAGGCCTTTGTTGAGATATACTCATTCTATAATATTGCGTAATTTCCAAGCCATCACTTATATCAGTCCAAGCTGTACCCCGGTTTGTAGACAATGAGACACCACCATCTGATCCCGCAATGACTGATGATCCATTGATGAAATCAAGATCATGAATATCGGCATGTACATAGGGTTTTCCTTGATTTGGTATCCAATACGCATTGATTGCCCATGAACTACCGCCATTGGTTGAACGCCATATATTTATTCCTCCAACAAATATCAAATCAGGATTGTCAGGGGAAACTGCGATGCAGAGATCATACCAACCTTGTTGATTTTCAGTATCTGTCCCTTGTAGATTTCTACCAATGATATTTGGCGTTGTTGCACCTATTTCCCAATTGACGCCACCATCATATGAGCGATAGAATCCTCCAAAATCCCAAGACCCTCTATTGGCTGTAACGGCATAAATTGCTTCTGGGTCAGCAGGTGTGACTGCAATTGCGATTCTACCAATTGTTGATGGAATATTTGATTTTAACTCAGACCATTTATCACCTGCATCTCTTGAGACATAGATCTTTGAGCCGCTAGTAGCATATAAAATTGATGGATCATCAGGTTTGATTTCCATATCTTTTATATCACCAACAAAACGATTTGCGAAGGTTAAACCACCATCTGTTGACCTATGGATACCATTATTTCCACCAACAATAATTATTGAACTATTTGTTGGGTGAACAATCACTCTCGATAATGCGCGCGTATCTTTTTGTTGATAATTGAGACCTGTCTGTGACCAAGTGATTCCACCATCGATGCTTTTTATAAGACCAATACTAAATGGAGCGGCGCCATAATATGTATCGGCTCCAAAAGCATCTCCGGTAGCTAAGTATACTATGTTTGGATTTTTAGGGTCAGTTGTAATATCAGTAACACCCAATGTCCCTAATTTATCGGTTGTTGTTTGCCATGTTTTTCCACCATTTGTAGATTTCCATGCTCCTCCTCCGGCCGCTGCTGCCCAAAGAATATTTGATTGTCCGGCAGGAATATGAATGCCATTTACTCTTCCCGCTCCCCCTCCACGTGGAATATTGGTAGGGCCAAGGTTTTTCCAATTGGGTTTCAAGGCAAGAGATCTCTCCCCTTTTAGTAAACTCGATCTTTTTAATTCTTTCTGATAAATATCTTGTAAAATCATTGGTTGAGGAAACTCACCATCGGGTAACACTCTTTGTTTCCAAAACCATTCCCACCGCTTAAAATGATAAAGCATACCTTCTCCATCGGATCCATTTCCCAATGGTTTCTCAACTTTAGAGGATAGCTTCGAAAATTCTTCTAAGAATGAACGTTGAATATCAAAGAAATTCGGTGTCTCTTTTCCATCAAATCGAAATTTTGAATCTTTTTCAGCATGTATGGGCGCACATATAAGAAGTGCAAATATGAAAATTGAGAAAATATGCATATATGGTGATTATTGTTTTACAAAAGATATGTTGTATGAGTAATTTTCTTGTTCAATTCTCAGAGTATATCTGCCAGGTAAAATTTCAGCAATTCGAATTTTATCAAAGACCAAACCTTTGGGGCAATCAATTCTTGAAGTCAAAACCGTCTTACCTTGTACATCGATAATTGAAATCGACGCAAGAAAAGAAACAGATGGAAATTCGAAATACAAGACTTGCTGCGCAGGATTAGGATAAATCTTTAACACAGAAGATATTTCTTCTTCAAGTGACAAAGGTGAATACAAAAAATCATCGGAAATATTACTACACTGGCTTGAATTAGAAATTTTTACTTTGAATCTATTTCCGATGCTCGTGGGTTTGGGGACATATCTTCTTTGGATTGCACCGGTAATCTTTACATCATTCTCATACCATTCATAAAAACTGCCAATTATAGAAGACTGCAATGTATCATTTGATCGAATTACATTCGGTTTCTGGGGAATTTCTGCCTTTTTTACAGAATAAACCGTAGAAGTGGCAACACAACCATTGTTTCCTACAACAGTAACGGTATAATCGCCTGGTTGGGATACTACAATTCTTCTTGATGTGTCACCATTTGACCACTTATACTCAGAAAAAACCCCAGCATCCAATACAACAGTATCATTATCACAAAGGGAACCTTTTGTGGTTGAGATCCGAGGAGTAGGCTTAGGATTTGCAACAACTGTTATTGGACTCGTAGTTGAAGTACAACCATTTTCGTCTGTTACAGTAGCTGTATATGATCCAGACTGCTTTACAAAAATTGATTTGGTAGTAGATCCGTTTGACCAACGATAAGCAGCATATTCTTCATTAACTTTTAATTCAACACTGTCGCCAGCACAAAAAGATAGCTGACCAACTGCGGAAATTGTTGCAGTAAATCCTGTACAACCTACTAAGTTACCTTTCCACAAACCTCTGCCATAAGTCCCCGCAATAAGAGTTTTAGCCGGATAATTAATTTGCAATTCCCTCACAATTGTATTCGGAAGTCCGGCACTATATTCAATCCAACCATTAGTTGTACTATCACTATAATAAACTCCGATATCAGTTCCGACATATATACGTTCAGGAGAACCCTTTTCATGAATAATAACATTCGTTGGTATTTTGGGTAGATTCCCTGATATGTCAGTCCAATTCTTTCCGCCATTTATTGTTTTGTATACTCTGGTATTTCCAAAATCACCAATTGTTACCCATGCAGTATTTTCATTATCATGACTGAATGCCCATGAGGTGATGGCATTTGCGGTCAAAGGTGCAGGCATTGTTTTTGAAGACCAAGTTTCACCGCCGTCAATAGATTCATAAACAACTTGATCATTCATTGCTATGATGGTATTGGGATTTGCAGGAGAAACAGATATTATTTTAATAGTTGATGCAGTATTTGAAAAATCAGAAATCTTTTGCCAAGTACCAGATTGCCCTGTATTTGTCGATTTCCAAATATTCCTAAATCCTGCATACATTGTTGACGGTGTAACAGGATCAAATACATAAGGTGTAACCCATCTTCCGCTTTCCTTCGCAATATCAGGATTAAGGCTTGCTTCAAAACTTTTACCGGCATCTATGGATCTATTTATGTATCCATTTTGAATTGCTCCAAAGACAATTTGGGGATTCGTTGGATGAATAAGACATTTCATGCCATCTCCACCTAAAATTTGCGACCATGCATTTGAGGCATACCTTGTTGTACCATTATCTTGAGCACCACCAACATAACTTGGTGATAGACTTTGTGCAGTCGCAACATGATAATATTGGGTAATTGCAAGACCATCACTATTGTCAACCCAATTCAATCCATTGTCTGATGAGGCTGATACACCTCCATCTGTTCCTGAGATAATAACTTTGTCAGAATTTGGTAGATACTCAAGATCATGTATATCTGCATGAACATATGGCGTACCTCGATCTCCATACCAATGTGCGCTAATTGTCCAATTCGCTCCGCCATCGGTAGAACGCCAAATATTTACTCCCCCTATGATGATATGATTTGGTTGTTTATAAGAACAGGCTATTGTAAGGTCATACCAACCCTGTCCTCCTGCTTGCGATCCATCAACTGAGTGTGATAGAATATTAGGAGTTGTCGATCTTGAAACCCATGTTTTCCCACCATCTACTGAACGGTATAATCCGCCGAAACCCCATCCTTTGGCATTATCAGCACATAATGCATACATGTAATCTGGATTTGCCGGACTTATTGCTAGCGAAATTCTGCCAACTGAGTTTGGGATGGACGTTGTAATTTTTGCCCATGTATTTCCACCATCTGTACTTCTATGAATATCTCTTCCTTCACATCCTATCATAACTTCGGATCCAGGTCGAATTTCCAAATCGCGGAAATTGATAGTAGATTTTTTTTGCCATGTTGCACCTGCATCAGATGTAACAAATAAACCTTGACTGGTGGCAGCATATAATTTCCCGGCAATAGTCGGGTGTGAAAGTAATCTATGTATCTGTTGTCTTGAAGATGTTTGATATGAAAGACCAGTTTGGTTCCAAGAAATACCACCATCCGTTGATTTCATGACGCCAATTGTATATGTACAACCGGCATCATCATCACCCGTAGCCAAGTAAACTATATTGGGATTGTTCCATGGCATTGCTATGTCCGATACACCCATTGAAAACAAATCGTCACAAGTTGTTGTCCATGTTTGACCAAAATCTGTGCTTTTCCATGCTCCACCAGCAGCACTACCTGCCCAAATCAAATTTGTGAGATTAGGATGCATAGTTATGCAGTTGATTCTTCCATTGCCGCCATTTTTAGGTATTTGTACAGGCCCAATGAGAGTCCATTGTGGATCTGCTCCAAACTTTGATTCATTTTTTTTGATTGCTCTTTGTTCAAGTTTTTGATTAATGGCATTCGTTATCATCATGGATGATGGAAATGTTCCATCATCCATGAGTCTGTTTGACCAGAATTGTTCCCATCTTTTAAAATGGGTGAAATTTTTATCTGTATGTTCAATTCGAAGGTATTCCGATTGTGAACCATAACTTTGTTCGGAATATTTGGGGTTTTGTTTATAGAAGTGATCACGCATAACGGAAAACTTATCGTCAGTTATTCCTATAACTTGATCTATTTGAGCTTGCAATCGAACAGACTGTACTGCACAGAAAACAAACAAAAGTATGATGTATAGAAAATGTTTCATGGTGTATCTGAATATGTTAAGACAAGAACTATAATTTATATTCTTACTGGTAAAATGACAACAGGAATACTTTCAAGATATAATCTTCTCTGCACTGCAAAAACAGTATAATTATGCAACCATTTAGAGAAGATAGATTCCTCAGGAAACACGACTTGTCCACCAAAGACTACGGTATGGGGATATCTATCAACTATTTGTTTGGATAAATCGGCAACAACTGATACTACATCTGTTCCTATTTCTGTATATGATTCAGCATAATAGCCATTATTACGCATGAAATTAACATACTTGTCAGCTTCGGAATCAATATAGGTTTGCAGATTATCTACTTCTTCTGAACCTTTGAAATTACCAGCATCCAGAATACCTACATGAACGAAAACAAAGTTCTTAAAGGTTCCTTCAAATGTACGCATCACAGTAAACAATGTATGTAAACCAAGACCTGAAAATCCGGAAACAAGGAACACAGCTGTTTTTGCTTTTGTATCACATGCGGGATACTTTTCTACTGCTGCAGGTGATAACATGGTATCATCAATGGCTGTCATAACCAATTCATCCAATTTTTTCAATTGTAATGATGTTTGGTTATAGTGGCGTTTAAATGATAATACCAATGCAACCAAACTTCCAGTAAGTAATATTGTAGCCCATCCACCATCTGAGAATTTGATAATTACAACTGCAACCAATATGAACGAGGACATCAATAAACCAAGTCCATTGATAAATATTTTAGATTTCCACTTTGCAAAAGTATTGCGGACTTGAATCCAATGCTTCACCATTCCAAGTTGTGACAAAGTGAATGTAATGAACACATTGATTGAATACAATACAATTAGCAAATGCACAGATCCACCAGTTGCAAGGACCACAACCCCGGCCGCTATTCCTACTAACAATACTCCGTTTTGGGATACAAATCGATCACTTAGCATAGCAAAGCGAGTTGGGAACCATCTATCTAAAGCCATATTTGATAGAATCTGAGGTCCTCCAAGAAAACCTGCCTGAGCTGCTACAAACAACAAGACTGCTTCACTAATCAATACAACAAATAAGACAGAAGTCGATATTCCTGATCCCCAATTGGCAGTTAACTTTTCAAACAAAACTGCATTCAGGGTTTTCCCAGGTGCATCTTCGACATGCATAAGAGCATATGAAAGCATAAGTCCTACCGCAACAAATGCCAATGAAAAAGCCATATATTTCATTGTTGTTTTTGCTGTCTCCACTCTAGGTTCTCTCAATATTGGCATGGCATTACTAACGGCCTCAATGCCAGTATAGGTACCGGCACCCATACTATAAGCTCGCAGTATCAACATAATTGCCCCCATATATCCCAATTCATTGGTAGCACCATTCCATTGCTGAACCGTTGTACTTACAACCGAGGGAAATTCAAAAGCATGAGAACCTACTATGTAAATAATAGCAGCAACATGAGTGATAACAAATATCATAAAGATAGGAAACAACACAGATACGGATTCTTTTACTCCTCTTAGATTAAGTATGATCATAACTATCAAAGCAAGCATTGACAGCGGAATCTTATAATGATGTATACTTTGCGGAAAAAAACTAAAAAGCGCATCAATTCCACTTACAATTGAAATAGAAATCGTTAAAATGTAATCAATGACTAAACTCGAACCTGCTACCATGCCAACTGTTGGAGACAAAAGTTTACTAGCAACAAGATAGCCGCCTCCGCCCGATGGAAAAAGTTCAATGATTTGCGAATAACTTGCTGATATAACAAAGATTGTTAGAGCAGTCCCAAATGCAATGAAAATAGACAAATATGGATATTTACCTAATGCATTAAATGCTTCTTCGGGACCATAACATGAAGATGATAGTACATCGGCCCCAAGTCCAACCCATGCAAAAAATGCAATGAGTGTCAACTTGTGAAAGATTGATCTGTCATCAATGGTTTTCCTCTCGCCGATTAAATATCGTTTTAATGAGTCTGATAGTTTTGACATAAGCAACTATTGTTCTGTGGAAAATGATGATTCACCGAGATAGGACAATGCTTTTGATTTCTTTTTCAATTTAAAACGCTCTATTGAATGTTTCTGGATATGCTCCATTGCTTCAGGAATTGAGTCAGTGAACAAGACCAAATCCAAATCTGATTTGTCGATTGTTTGTTCTTTAGACATATGTTCAAGCAATGCTATAAGTGGGCGGTAAAATTCAGTACCCATTACAACAACAGGAAAGTCCTTGATTTTCTTAGTCTGAATTAATGTCAATGCTTCGAAAAGCTCATCCATAGTACCGAATCCTCCAGGCAAAACAATGAACCCATAGGAATACTTAAACAATAGAAACTTTCTAACAAAAAAATATTGAAATTTAGCTGTAGCATGTAAAAAGGGATTAGGTTTTTGCTCATGCGGAAGTAAAATTTCCGCACCAACTGAAATTCCCTTTCTTTCAAAAGCACCTTTATTAGCACCTTCCATGATACCGGGTCCGCCACCAGTCATTACTGCGAACCCTATGTCTGTCAATGATTTTCCGATTTCTTCCGAAAGTTTATAGTAGATATGATCTGCGGAAAATCGAGCACTTCCAAAGACTGTTATACATGGTCCGACAAAATGGAGTCTACGAAATGCCGTGATGAATTCACGCACTACCTTCAATGTAAATACAAATTCTCTCCAGCGGGATTTTGGACCTTCCAGATAATAGAATTCATCTTCTCTTCCGGCTATCATGATTCGAGACTTCTTTTTCATTTCCATAAAAGCTAAAGGATAAGTGAACTCATAACACAATTTACGAAGAAACTGACGAAAATAAGCCGATTTTCACCATATTTTGGCTACGATTGAATAACTCATGTCATTGCAGTAATTTGCTTATTATTTCTATCACCAAATCCTTGATTACCATGACAAAATTCAACAATTACATTAATGGAGTTTTAACTCCATCTGTGCATGCACATACATTTCAGAATGTCAATCCAGCTGACACTGATGATATCATTGGTCATTTCCCAATTTCTAGCGAGCAAGAAGTTCATGCAGCTGTTTTGGCAGCTTCAAATGCATTCATTTCTTGGAGCAAAATGCCTGCTCCTAAACGTGGTGATATTTTAAGAAAAGCAGGAGATATATTCACAAGAAGAAAAGAAGAACTCTCTGCAATCATGACAAGAGAAATGGGTAAACCATTATTTGAAACACTTGGTGACATTCAAGAAGCAATAGATACAGCATATTATGCAGCTACAGAAACTAGACGTTTGTTCGGTTATACAGCACCAAGCGAAATGGACAATAAAATGAATATGTCATTTCGTACTCCGATTGGTGTTTGCGGAATCATCACGGCATGGAATTTCCCAATAGCGGTACCATCATGGAAGATACTACCGGCACTGGCTTGCGGAAACACCGTGGTGTTCAAACCATCTGAAGACTCCCCACATTCAGCACATATATTTGCAGAGATCTTGGAAGAAGCGGGACTACCAGCAGGAGTTTTCAATGTTGTCTACGGTGATGGTTCAACAGGATCTGCTCTCGTCGAGAATCCAGCTATAAAGCTTATCGGATTCACAGGTTCAACATTCACAGGAAAGAAAATTGCCGAACGATGTGGCGCACTCAATAAAAAATGTTCTCTTGAAATGGGGGGCAAAAATGCGCAGATAGTAATGCCCGATGCAAATATTGACCTTGCACTTGATGGCGTACTTTGGGGTGCTTTTGGTACTACAGGTCAGCGTTGCACAGCAACATCAAGGCTGATTTTACACAAAGACATTTATGATTCATTCATTAATGCACTCATAACCAAAACAACGCAGATCAAACTTGGAAATGGCGCCCATCCCAATACTCAGATGGGACCAGTTATCAATGCAAAGCAACTTGAGAAGATTCAGCATTATGTTGCAATAGCTAGATCTGAAGGTGCGACATGTGTAATTGGCGGTGATGTGGAAATTTCGGGAGATTGCGCAAAAGGTCATTTTTATAAACCCACAATCTTTATTGATGTAACTTCCGATATGACCATATTCAAAGAGGAAATCTTTGGTCCTGTACTTGCTGTTACAAAAGCCAATTCACTTGATCATGCCATTGAGTTGGCAAATAATTGTGATTATGGCCTTTCTTCTTCACTTTTTACAGGAAATGTGGATGCTGCATTTAGAGCAATAAGAGATATTGAAGCAGGTATTACCTATATCAATGCCCCAACTATTGGCGCTGAAGCTCATATGCCTTTTGGTGGAATTAAAGGAACTGGCAATGGCCACAGAGAAGGAGGTTGGACAGCTTTTGAGATATTTACAGAGTGGAAAACAGTATATGTGGATTATTCAGGAAGCTTGCAAAGAGCTCAAATAGATAATTATTGATAGGTATTGTAAGGTAAATTCCCTACAGATTGTCTTACTTTTAGAACCATCCGGCAAATAGCTTTGATGAACAAACAGCACATAGAAAGCAAAATAAGCATAGGTCATACTGGCCAATCACAAGCTTTGCAATCTGAAGAATCAAAATCATTCATGAATTTTCTGAATGGTGATGATAATGCTGCAATGTACTTTTTCAGATCTTATAATCGCAAATTATTCCTCTATTGCGCGAAATTGGTGAATAATGTCCATATCGCGGAAGATATTACCCAGGAAGTTTGGGAAAGAATCATTAAGCTAAGGAATCAATCTCAACCAGAAATTGCAAATCCAGGTGGATTCATGTTTACTATCGCCAGGAATTTGTGCTTAAATCATATCAAATTGAGAAAACATACTATTCCGATTGAATCTATTTCCGAAATGGATATTCCACATGAATTTCAACCTGGCAGTACCGATATGGAAGAACTTGTCAATTCTTCCTTGGATACACTGAAATTCGAAGATAAAGAACTGCTTGTGCTCAATATGTTTTGCGGTTATCGTTTTGATGAAATTGCAGAAATGATGGGTATGTCTCCAAATGCCATTTGGACAAGAGCATCAAGAGCAAGGGCTCAATTAAGAGATAAAGTCAAAATCATGGTTAAAAAAGATAATCTTTGAGATTCACCACCACTATACAGTATTATTTTTATGAATTCCCACGAAACAGTTGACAAGTTCCTAAATGGGCTTCTTTCCCCGGAAGAAACAACTCAATTCTTGCAAGAGGTTGAACAAGATGCAGAGTTACGCACACTTTTGGAGTCAGACAGAATAATTAATTCTTGCATCAATAAAGAGCGTATCCAACTCATGAATCATGATCTATCAGGTGTTGCGGGTGCATTTGTTGCCGGTTTGGCTTCAACTGGCTCCATAGCTTCTTCCGGACTCCTCACTGCATCTTATGCAAAAAAAGCAGGTATGTCTTGGATAACGCTTGCGACATCTTCAGCACTCTCCATTTCCGTTTGTGCTGGTGCATATTGGTTCATCAATTCAAATGAGTCTAACCCCACTAAAACCTCTCAGAAAATTAATCAAATATTCCATGTTGAGAAAGCAGAACCAATTTCACTAAACGTACCTGTTACGATTCAAGACAAGACCCAAGAATTGTCAAAAAATAAGCATAGAAGTCTTAGGCAATCTCAAATAATACGAAAAAAACAGATCGTTCAGGAGAGTAACTTGCCTCCTGTTAAGAAGATTCAATTGGAACACTCATCTTCGAAGTATAGACCCAAAACCGAAGAATAAACTCTCCAAACCGCCTTCATGGCGGTTTTTTTTTGAATTTCCTCACTTTTATGAGATAGTATTTTTGGCTAATTTGTGTTAAGTGTTCATTCATAAATCAGAGATATTGATGCCTTACCGTAATTTTTCAAATATGATCAAGTATAAATTTGACAGCTTTATGTCAAAAGGGGTAATTTCTCTTATTGCAGGTCTTTTCATTCTCGCACTCCTCTTCGTATTTTCAATTTCGATTATTGGTGCCTTCATAGGTATTATTACAAGCGATAGTTCTTTTGCTGATTTTGGTAAACTCATGTGGGAAACCGTTCTCCATTCATTGGATGGCGGCGTCATTTCGGCATTACGTACCAATAGCTTTTCTTATGTAACACTTATGCTCATTGCTACATTGGGGGGGATGGTTTTAATATCTATTCTCATTGGTGTGTTAAATAGCGGTATTGCAAAACAATTGGATGATCTACGTAAAGGTAGATCTTTAGTCATTGAAGATGGTCATACAGTTGTTTTGGGATGGTCTCCACAGATATTTTATATAATCAATGAATTGATTACTGCCAATGAAGGCAAAAAGAATTCCTGCATTTCTATTTTGGCAGAAAAGGATAAAGTGGAAATGGAGGATGAAATCTCCATGAAAATTGGTGATTTCAAAAATACGAAGGTAGTTTGTAGAACCGGAAATCCCATAGATCTCACTGATCTTGAAATTATAAATCCACATACCGCAAAATCAATTATCATATTGTCACCTGAAGGGATTGAAGATCCTGATTCACTCATGATAAAGATGATTTTGGCAATAACAAATAATCCCCACAGAAGACCAGAAAGTTATCACATTGTAGCTGAAATCAGAGATCCAAAAAATATTGAAGTGGCCCGTTTGGTTGGGAAAAATGAAGTTTCATTTATTCTCATGGAAGATGTTCTTTCAAAAATTATAGCTCAAACTTGCCGACAATCCGGATTGTCTGTTGTATTCAATGAATTATTGGACTTCAAAAGAAACAAAATCAACTTTTTGGAAGAACAACCATTGATTGGCAAGCAATTTTCAAAAGCATTGTTTTCATATAATAGAGGCACTCCGATAGGTATATGTTATGCCAATGGCATGATACAAATAAATCCCCCATCTCATAAATTAATCGAGAGAGGAGATAAAATCATAGTAGTAGCAGAAGATGGTTCCAAGATTAATCCCGTCAACAATCCGGAATTTAATATTGATGCTACATGTATCAGGCAATCAGAGGGTAGACAAAGAAATCCAGAAAGAACGTTGATCCTTGGGTGGAATCGGCAAGCACATACAATTATCACTGAACTTGATAATTATGTTATAAATGGTTCTATAGTAACTGTTGTGTCTGATGTGGAGCATATTGCAAATGAGATACATTCTGTTTCAAAGGATCTTACAAATTTGACAATACATCAGATAATAGGCGATGCAAGTAATAGAAGAGTATTAGATGATTTGGAATGCGAAACATATGATCATATCATCATATTAAGCCATTCACTAACGTATAACATTCAAGAGTCAGATGCTCGCACTATCTTCACACTTCTTCACTTAAGAGATATTGCCGAAAAGACTGGACATCCTTTCTCCATAGTGAGTCAGATGCTTGATGTTAGAAATAGAGAACTAGTAAAAGTAACAAGAGCAGATGATTTTGTGGTAAGTGACAAACTCAACAGCTTGATGCTTTCTCAGGTATCCGAAGAAAAAGCACTTGCATTAGTTTTTGAAGATTTATTTAGATCAGAAGGTTCAGAGGTATATTTAAAGCCGGCTTCTGATTATGTAGAACTCAGAAAACCATTAAATTTCTTCACGGTTGTTGAAGCTGCAAGAAGAAGAAATGAAATAGCAATTGGTTGTAGGTTATTATCAAAATACGATGAAGATGCTCTTGACCAAGGCGTTATTGTTAATCCAGACAAATCCAAAAATTTCACGTTTTTTGAAGAAGATAAGATCATAGTTCTAGCAGAGAATGATTGGTAGATCAGGAAAAACAATGTTTAAGAACAGCCATACGAATATATAAACCATTTTTAACTTGCTCTCTAATCAGTACATTTTTGTAGCTCATACACTCCATAGATAACTCCAGTCCGTAATTTGCAGGACCAGGATGCAAGACAAGTAACTCTTTATGCTTCGCTATCATCTTTTCATTTATGGAAAAGTATCGAGTATATTCCCTCTTGCTTGGTATCAATCCACTCTTCATTCTTTCTATTTGAATCCTTAGCATGATGATTGCATCCATCTCGTGTATGGCATCATGTATTGTTGGTACAATCGTGATATTTGGTAAATTTCTTGGAAGTAAAGTACCTGGACCCGAAACAAATACCTTGGCACCAAGCATAGAAAGTAATTGTATATTCGAACGTGCAACCCTGCTATGCATTACATCACCAACAATCATTATTTTCTTTCCGTCAATACTACCCCATTTCGAGTATAAAGTATATGCATCGAGCAAAGCCTGCGTTGGATGTTGATGAGAACCATCCCCTGCATTGATTACAATGGATTGTGTTTCTTGTTGAAGTATCTGAGGTGCATATGCATACCCATGACGAATTATCCAACCATGAACATCATACTGATTTAATGTGTGTATCGTGTCAATAAATGATTCACCTTTTGCAATACTACTTCCCTGCGAATCGAAATAGATAGTATTACCACCTAAACGTCTAACAGCTAAATCAAAAGATGATCTAGTACGAGTCGAAGATTCAAAAAATGCAATTACCAAATCTTTTCCTTGCAAAATATCATCTCGCTTCTTCTTCTGATATGAAGCTGCATATTCAAAGATAGTAGCAATATCGTGTTGTGATAAAGAAGAGATATCAAGTAATGAATGCATACATTTCTCCGATATAAAAAAAGCCGCCTCCCAACATGGAAAGCGGCTTATGTAAGTCTTTCGTGATCATTACTTCTTTATTGCTTTTTTAGCTTTAGGAGAATTTACGACCTCTTTAAGAGCTTTTCCTGGTGAGAACTTAGGTACATTGCGTGCAGGAATCTTGAGAGATTCACCTGTGCGAGGATTCACACCTTCGCGTGCTTTACGATGACTGGCACCAAAAGTACCAAACCCAAGAAGGGCAACAGAATCACCAACACCAAGTTGTGCAGTGATTGTTTCAAAAACACTGTTTACTGCTCTTTCAGCAGCGACTTTTGACATGCCGGTATCTTCAGCAACGGCAGCAATGAGTTCTTGTTTATTCATTGAACTACTCCATAAACACATTATGCGATAACGAATTACATATGCAATTTAGCATATAGATGACCTAATTCCCAAATACTTTTTTAAATTTATCGATTTTTTTATTCTTCGACTTACCGCATCAATAGTAGATTTGAGCCGATTTGAATTATCATGAAACCATATAAAAAGATAATAGTCAACAAGGCAGCCACAATATCATCTGCCAAAACCCAAAATGCTCCTTTTTTACGGTTGATGATATTGATTGGAAAAGGTTTAAATATATCAAATAGTCGAAATAGAATTAATGCTAAGACAAGTATTGCAGGAGTATATACTACAAAATCCATCGATAGAATTATCCACATTCCGATAACTTCATCGATCACAATCACTGATGAATCATCGCCATGAAGTGATTCAACATATTGGATTGAAGGTATCGCCAAGATTATTGCAATTACTGTTGCAATTTGAAGCTGAACATGGCTAATTGGCAAAATTGTTACTAAAATCGACATTACAGATGCTATTGTGCCGGGTGCAAAAGGACTATACCCTATTCCAAAGCATGTTGCAATCATCGATTTTAAACCTGGTATTCGAGGTTCAAGAAGTAGATGATTGAGGAGTTGTTTATTTTGGAAACAGTATTCAACGGAAGTATACAATGTAAGAAATGCAATAACATACATGGTGATGTCTACAACAAAGCCAAATGAATCAATCAATTGAGTGCCTGACTCCAATGACAATATCAAAAGTATAAGGATAGAACAAGACAGTTGAATTGCTGTTTTTATCTTTGCTGAGGTTGATGTAATAATGGGCATCCCATTTCGATCAGCATAGATTCTTAAAAGTGTGATAAAGATATCTCTACCAATAATGATAATGATGATCCATGGAGCAATAACGCCTATTGCCATTAAACCAAGCAAAGCCGCATTTGTGAGAACTTTATCGGCAATTGGATCCAAAAAGGAACCAAAAGAAGAAGTATTTCCCCATTTTCTGGCAATTAATCCATCAAGATAATCCGTTATAGCCCCTATAGAATATATAATCAAGGCATATATGATCAATGAATGATCACCTGAGCGAATCATTTGATAAACAAATGGAGCAATCAGAACTCGTAGAAAACTCAGAATATTTGGCAGTGAATAAGTCATGTTCAATTAGAATAGATGCTTCACAAAAATAGAGTAAATTGGCATTATTCAATCACAAAAGGAATCACTCTACATGAATCGCAATGATTTAGCGAAGATTATCTTTGAAACATCCCACTTAACCGGCGAATTTTTACTTCGTTCTGGCAAGATTAGCAATGAATATTTTGATAAATATCTATTTGAAGCAAATCCTGAAATATTGAAGTACATTGCGTCATTTATGAGTGAGCTGATTCCATCAGATTGCGAAGTTCTTGCAGGATTAGAGATGGGGGGTATTCCAATAGCAACATCAATTAGTCTTCATACCGGACTTCCATGTGCATTCATTCGTAAAAAAGCAAAGGATTATGGTACAAGAAAAGTAAATGAGGGTGCTGATATCACCGGCAAAAAGATTGTTATCATTGAGGATGTGATTACAAGTGGTGGGCAAGTAATATTAAGTGCCGAAGATTTAAAAAATGCTGGTGCACATATTCTATGTTGCATTTGTGTAATCAATAGACAACAAGGCGGTAGCGAAGCATTACAAGAAGCAGGAATACCACTGATTTCTTTATTTACTATGGAAGAATTGAAAAATACTTGACTTTACAACCATTCATCATAAGAACTAAGAGAATCAAATGATTTATAGGGGGCATATTTATTGAGCACATTGATTGTTGCAGTCATATCCTTTGGTAACTCAGCATTGTATGTAACTCTTTTCTCACTTAATGGATGCAAGAACGTTATGGAAGAAGAATGCAAAGGTGTTCTTGAAAGTAATGGCCTCTCTTCTTGATCCTTCCCTACATTGTATTTTCTTTTAATCGTAGAGAGTTTAAATTCATTACTACTTCCATAATCAGAGTCTACCAACAATGGATATCCAATCGCTGAAAGATGAACTCGGATTTGATGTAGGCGACCTGTCTTCGGTTTACATTCAAGAAGCGAAGCTATTCTAAATCTCTGAACTACATGTATAGATGTAAATGACTCTTTTCCTCTTGCAGATGGCCTCATCAAACCTTTCTTTCTTGTATCTGCAATCAATGGAATATCAATTTCTTGGTCATCTTTAGAAACAATACCACGTACTATCGCAGTATATGTCTTTTCGACGGTTTGATGTTCAAATTGCATGCTTAGATGTTTGTGAGCTTCTGCATTTTTTGCAAAGATAATAACCCCGCTTGTGTCCCTATCCAATCTATGCACTGTATATATATCACCATAGACATTTAATAAGTATGCACGTACATTCGGAAAGTCCTTATCAAATCGATCAGGAATGGTCAGCATTCCTGCCGGTTTGGATACGATTATTATAGATTCATCATCATGGAGAATTTCTGGCTTCATACTATTTAATGTGAATGTGGTTCCCAATCAATTCCTTCACAAGGAATATACTCCTCGGTAATATGTTCATCGTACTTTGAACATATTTGAGCGGAAGAGTCAAAATGCATGCAACTGCCACACATTGTACTTTCCTTTAAGGACTCTACGGAATCAGTAAACAAAGAGAATTCTCTATATGCAGGATAAAACACAATCATGACAACCATGATCGAAAATAAAGGCCAAAACTGATGGAATTCCCAAACATCTGAAATCCACCACATCGGCAAAACCAATATCGATAGCCGTATCAAACCACCCAGCACTACCGTTCCTGTCGTAAGTCTGGGGGTTTTGCCATCAGCATGTTGTTTATGCAAACG
>SXZI01000036.1 GCA_005788035.1 Bacteroidota bacterium | reverse complement strand
GGTGTCTTTGATGTCCGATTTGCGATGAATGATCTCAGTACCTATTTTCAGCGTGAATGTATATGACAATATCTTATTCTTGGCTGCATTCCATCGGAATTGAATCATGCTGTCTTTTTTCACGATTGCATATTCTTGCGGTGCCAATGCAATTGTTTGCGAAGGAAGCGGGAGTTTCATTGAAGTGAATGTCCATGGACTACTCCATTGACCCCATCCTTGTGCATTTTTTGCTCGCACTCTCCAGGTATGTAATTCCGAATAGTCAAATCCACCAACATTCACAATGGTGTCTTGAAGTGTAGAATCACTTTTGATGATTGTGCCTCCCCGAAGTATCTCCACATGATAACTTGCATTCGGAATCTTGTTCCATGTGAATTTCACGAATTCTTCATTGAGTGTTTGTCCATAAGCAGGAGCAATCATCGTTACCAATCCCGGAACTTGCGGAGGCTCCGTATGAACATTCTGATAACATTCAGCGAATGAATATGCTCCATTACATTGCGCTTTCGCATCCCAATTTATGCTCCAGGTCATCATGCCTTTGAGATTTGGATATCCGTTACCTGAAACCATTGTATATGAACCAGGTTTGCTTCCTTTCCCACGAAGGTATTTCATGGCTTTCATGATTGTTGCGGTATCCACATAGCCACCACCCGCGGCATTCGTACATGAGGGCAAACCCACTGCAACTTTACTTGCAGGCAAACCATTGAATTGTCCGCCGGCGGTTGCAAATCCCTGTATCACCGCTTCTGTCATTGCCACTATGAAATCCGCAGTTCCTTGCGTATATACATTTCTGTCGATGCCGTACATTGTTCCTGAATTATAGAGTTGCACTTGAAGAATATCCAGTGAATCCCTCAATGCATGTATGATTGGAAGATAGCCACCCCATATACTTCCGAATCCTGATTGACCACCTTGCACATAAGCTGTTTCGGGAGCCATCGTGAGCATCATCCTTTTTCCTTTCGAAGTTCGATGATGATTCATGATGGTTTTGATTGCATCGATCAGTCTAACCTGTGATGCATTAGTGGGATTGGTTATCGTCCCACCAGTGATTATGATGCAATTTCCATGCTCGATATCGATGTCGATGCCATCAAAGTCATAGGTATCCATGATATCATTCATCGATGTGATAAAAGCCTGTTTTGCATTATCATTGGGAAAATCAAGATATGCGGTGGCACCCCCGACACTTATTAGCACTTTTTTCCCCTGAGCTTTGAGTTGCGCGATCGATTGCTTGAATGCCTGAACGGACATATTCTCCGGCGTGAATGTCATGGTCATGTCCGTATTTGAAACCGGCATGGCAAATGCAACAGCAATCACTGTATATCGAGCATCTATATTCTGTGGATGCACCCATGCCACATCCTGCGAATTCCAATTATGGAAATAACCCACCAATTCATGTTGTGCTAATGAAGCAACATGCAATAAAATGAATAGCGTGAATGTAGTGAAAATGCTTCTCATCAACGGACATATATTTATGATTGATGCTGTAAATTACGCATAAATCTCACATTGTTTTTCTCTTGCCCGCTTTAATGTTTCAGTGTTAAATTTCAGCATGCCGGGCGGCTTGCCCCTGAATTCAGCCGCCCTGTTGTTGTGTGTGCTCGCTTGTATTATTCAAGTGTTATTGCATTATCAGCAACTGCCATCTTGCTCACTATGCCCTTGATTCCTTGCAAAGCTCGAGTATTATAGATTTTGGCGCTTCTTGGTGATTGACCAAGAACAATATGTTGTTTTTGAGCCATGTAGATTCTTGCACTTCTTGGCGATTGACCCAATACAACATGTGCTGTTGGTTCAGCTTTTGCCGGTTCCACCTGTGCAATGGGAACATAGTTGGAATTATAGATCTTCGCGCTTCTTGGGGATTGACCCAATACACGATGTGTGGTTTTCACTTCTTCTACTTTTTCAAGATGTACATAATTGGAATTGTAGATCTTGGCACTTCTTGGTGACTGACCCAACACTTGTTGTTGAGCAAACAATGATGTTGACATTGCAACAAAAGCGAGCAAAAAAACGATGCTTTTCATAATACTAACCCTGATAAATAAATGATAGAATGATAGTTCAATCTTGTGCGAACCCTGTTTGAAAAATTGATAGTGTGTATCATATCGTCGCACACAGAGACATAATGCATTTGCCGTGCCAAACTTTATTTAGTGGGTGAAAGAGCACTTCGTGTATTACCTTGAAACCCTGATAAATACATGCTTGTCGGGTATTGAGAAAATTTACTAGATACATATAATGAGGGGTTTATCCACAGTGTAAGCAACGTGGAAAGTGTGTGTGATGTGTGAGGGGAGTGTCAGATTGTTTTGACAATCATGTCAAAATTCGGAGAGCATTCTGTTTCTGATGAAATCCGTATCGGAAAGGGTATTCAGAAAACTCTTTAATAATGTTCTTTCTTCGGCGGAAAGTGAAATCCCTACTGGATTTTGTTGCTTGAAAACTGGATCAAGATATGGGGAGTCTATCATGCCTTGT
>SXZI01000007.1 GCA_005788035.1 Bacteroidota bacterium | reverse complement strand
CGCATTTTATCAGCATTAGAAATCAATTTATCAACCAATTCAGGTTGTTCTTGCAAGATTTCCAAAGCAACCAAAGCTGCAGCACAGGAAGCCGGCGTAGGACTGGCACTAAAAATAAGTGCCGGTGAATGATGTTTCAAATAATTGATCACGCGTTCAGGGCCTGCGACAAAACCACCGAGTGAAGCAAATGTTTTGGAGAATGTCCCCATGGTCATGTCTGTTCTATCGGTAAGATTGTATAAAGAAGAAGTTCCACGCCCACCAACACCGATCACTCCTGTTGCATGTGCATCATCAACCAAAACACGTGCACCATATTTTTCTGCCATTTCTATGATGCCGGGTAACTCGACTACTTCACCTGAAACTGAGAATACGCCATCTGTCACTATTAATTTACCTGCACTGTCTGGTATGCGTTGAAGAGTTTTTTCGAGATCTTCAACATCATTATGCTTATAGCGCACAAATTCAGCGAATCCACCCTTGGCAAGCATTGCGCCATTGATGATGCAAGCATGATTTTCTTTATCGGAAATGACATAATCACCTTTGGTTGCAAGTCCACTAATAACGCCCAAGGCGGTTTGATAGCCGGTTGAGAATAAAAGACAAGACTCATATCCCAAGAATTTTGCCAATTCTGCTTCGAGGCGAATATGTAAATCGATTGTTCCTGTAAGATATCTGGAGCCGGAACAACCAGTGCCATATCTGTTGATTGCATCAATAGCTGCTTGCCTGACACGTGGATGGGCAGTCAATCCAAGATAATTATTGGAACCGGCCATGATGATTTTGCGTCCTTCAATCGCAACAACAGGTCCTTCATTTTCCTGTATTTCTCGGAAATACGGATAGAGTCCCAATTGTTTTACCTCATCTGCTCGGGTAAAATCAACACAACGCTGAAATAAATCCATATCCATCCTTCTTGTTAAATCTTTTCATAATTACTCTATTCAACGGGGAAATTACTGAATTTATGGCATTCATCATAGAACGTTCCCCTTCCATATATACTATACTCAATCACCAATTGGTACGGGATCTGTTTCCATACCAAATATATCAATGAATTGGGCTGAACCGGAATACGGTTTATCGGGATCTTTTTTCTCAAATCGAAATGTCTGAAAATAACAGTCTGAATCTTTAGCTTTTGAATAAGACGAGTATAGCTCTTGAACTTTCATGTTTGAAGCATCACTGATTTTACACTTCGATCGATTCGGCCTACCTTCAAATGTTCCACATGTTCTAACTGTTATGTCTGTGTAGTTTTTAGTAACTTTTGGATCAAATGGGATTCTCGGAGCATCCTTCTTCACTTCAATTCGATATCTATCTCCAAAAAGCTTTCCATCAATTCGTCTTTCAAGATAAATGAATTTGGAATTACGGTCATTTGCTAGATCAAAAGTGAATGGCGCTCCACCGAGGCTTTGCTTGAGAACTTGTCCGTTTTCATCAGTGATTGCAGCAGTAGCATCCATTCCGGGCATTGAATTAATGTTCGGCTTTATTAAGATTGACTCACCAATTCTGATTTCAGAGGGGAATTCAGGGACTCTGAAAACAGTTGGGAAAACTTCAAAATCAGTCATGACAGTTTTTTTATCAGATCTTCTTTGAACAATTACTTTGACCTTCATTGGGGCATTTCCCGGAGCTGTACCACTAATGAGTAATTCACCAGATTTGATTACCTCTACACTTGCTGTTCCAGGAATATCGGATTGTTGCTCAATGAGTACTTTCGGTTTTCCCTCATAATTTTCTGTAGAAAAAATGCCTTGTACAATGATGCGATTTGACCAATTCTGTAATGCCGGTGATCCTATTTTCGGCAATGCAGGGCTCAATGTGAGTGCTTCCTTATCCATCGGAATAACCATCACATTGGAATTTGGATCAATGATGGAATTTCCTGTATTGAAATCCAATATACTCTTGATGGATTCCGGTATTTGGAATTGTGTTCTAGCCTGCAATGTATTAATTAAGCGTTCAAGATTTTGCTCTGCCGGAGTGTACACAATTTTTGCGGGCTGATTTCCATTTTTTTCGGTGAGTATGGAAATATTAAACTTTGCCTCCGTCATCAATGTTGGTTCGGCTGATTTGATCAATTGTTGCAATTCAGGATTATTACCCGTAACAAGTGGTTTTGCTTTAGCCTTAACTGTTACTGCATAACTTTTTGATTCACTTAATGCTGTCAATATGGAAGTTGGAGGATGCCATGAAAAAAACACCAATTGTTTAATTGAATCATATTTGATTGAAAAATTTGACCCCGGGGTTGATTGCACCTGTACCACTTCACCCACATCTTGATCTTCAACGATGCATTCAAGCACTACATCTTGAACATTGCCGGTGATGAGCAAAATATTAGAAGTATCCATTTGAAAAATTGGCAACCCTGTTGAATCGGTTGTCATTTTACATAGCAATGTGTTTTTTTCAGGTAATAATGAAAAGGATTGTTGAAACAGCGAAGTAATTGCTTCAAGGGCATTGTTTTGCTTTTTCTCCTGCTTTCCCGGTAGGAGCAGAATGAGCGCTGAAAGATAGAGGACAAAATAGATTTCGGCTCCCCTTCTTTTTCTACCTGAATTATTTTCCTTTTTCCACATATCCTTTGGCCACAGTATCGGCAATGATTTTTTCCAGTTCTCTTCGTACAGCAAATTCAATTTCTTCTTTGCGTAATTCTTGTGCGGCATTCATTAGTGAAGCCACAATTGCATTGAATTGTTTGAATTGCTCTCCTGTTTGCTGCATGACTGCTATCAACTCCGGATTTGGTGCAACCGCTTGAGAGGCAATTTGAACAGAATCTCTTGTTGTTGAAATAAGTGCTTCTTGACGAGCACTCATTTCCCTCATGGTATCTGTCACTTGCTCCAATCTAACTGCCATTGCGGCATATTCTCTGGAAATCTCGCCAACTTCTCTAAGTAATAAAGTCACTTCTTTGTTTCGCTCAATATCCCCTTGTTCATTCGTTGATTCCTCATCCAGTGGAGAGAAATACATGATAAAAAACATCGTTGCAAGAAGAATCGCTTCAATTGAAATACTTACTACAATCACCCAATCCGGAATAGATTCATAGATTCTTCTCAAACCCACCGTTACAAGGAGTATAGCAGCTCCGAAATACACGAACGAATTTATTGTTGAATAGAAAAATCTATTGATGATTTCCTGAAGCCAGAGTGATGTGCCCGAGATGATTCCAAGAGGATACATTACATGAATATCAAGCGAGGAAAACCGTTTGAGATCTTGCTCTTTGGTGCAAATTCTCCATAAGAGAAGAGTGGCCGACAATGAGCTCATTTGTCTTTCGAAACGTAAGTCTCGAAAAATGTCTCGAATGATCGAGCGACCTTCTAATGTTGCCAATGTTGTGATTTCTCTCATGGATTTCTCCGATATTCGATTATTCCCTAATGAAAGGCCTGAACCATACTTCGCCTGCACTCACTGAAAAACCAAAGCGCAGAAATAGTTCTTGAACCAGATCAGTTGAGCCGCGCCTTCCGCCTTGCAAAGCAATATCAATCATTGCTGAGCCGGCAATTGGTAATTGCATGCCGACTGAACCGAAGACTTCTTCAATGTCTATGCCATTCACTGAGTAATAGAGTTGATGCCAACCACCACCAACATTGAATTGCATTTTGTCAATATAATCAGTACCCAATTGATAAGAACGCAGTCTAGAAATACCAAATGATATCTTTCTTCCAGATTTGAATACTGATTTGCCTTGAGCAATGGCCAAATTAGAAAAATCTTGCATTTCAATATCACCTGCAAACATCCATCTACCGGTACTATAACTAACCCCCAGACCAAGTTGAGCCGGTAAAGTTGTGATACCAGACTGCATGAACACCGTATCAAATGCCACTGAAGAAGATGTGGCGGTTGACTGACGTATATCCGATTCATATTCAAGGTCTGAAAATAAACCTGCGCCCAGACCGAGTGTTAATCCTTTGAAGGGTTGGAATGAAGCTCCAAGTTTGAAACCGGATCCGAAAAATCGATCTGTTTTTACATGTTGCGAAATGAATGGTTGTGTATACAATTCAGTTCTAATCACTCTGTTGACATTTCCAAACAATCGCATAGCTGCGAATCCAAGTGCAATGCCTTCAATGGGCCTCCATGAACTGCCTATGAATGCAGCACTTATACCACCTGCACCAAAGTTCATTGATCCACCGGCAAGATCAGGGATACCTGTAACACCAGGAGTTACCGGAGTCATTACAGAATATTGCACCACAGAAAAAGGATGAATCCCACCTGATATGGTCAATCCCATTGATGTATCAACCTGGAATGTGGCGGCAATGCCATCTATTTTTCCAAAATTCTGTGAAGCTGATAATTGATCTTGTTCAATTGCTGTTTGGGTGAATCGAAATCCAATTTGCAATCTTGTGAGTTTGGACTCTGCCCACATTGCCGGATTTGCAAGGTTAACAGCATGATATGATGGAACCGCATATTGCGTTCCACCTAAACCATCATAAAATCCCCCCATGGATTGTCGCACATCACCAATGCCATACATGGAATAATTCGACCCACCTTGTTGTGCAAACAAAGCTGATACTCCACTTAAGAATAGGATCATGAATACACTAAGTTTTATGTTCAATTTCATGATTGTTTTCCTATAATATCATCAGATGTGGATTCACGTTTGATGATGCCCCATAATTGCTCACGTCCCATGCCTGTTTCGGAGGAATAAGGAAGGACATCAATGCAATGTGAACAAAACTGAACCAATCCTTTGATTTGTTCTTTTCTTTCTTCAACCATAGAGGGTTTGATTTTATCACATTTTGTGAGAATGAGTGTATACTTTATACCATGCATCTCCAACCATTCTATCAGACCCATGTCGATTTGTGATGGATCATGCCTGCTATCCAGCAACATGCACACCATCCGCAATTGTTCGCGTTCTTCCAGATAGGAATAATTCAATGAGGAAAATTCTTGCCTCTTGGATTTTCCAACTGATGCATATCCAAATCCTGGCAAATCAACGAGCATCCAAACTTGTTCAACGATAAAGAAATTGATTTGCTGTGTTTTACCGGGCGTTGAACTTGTCAGTGCCAATTGTTTTCTGCGCACTATGCTATTGATCAATGAAGACTTACCAACATTTGAGCGACCAATGAAAGCAATTTCCGGCAATGTGCTTTTCGGAAAATGAACTGGAGCCGAAGCTCCGGTAAAAAAATCGGCTTGAACATGTTTCATATAGTTAGATATTTGGTCCAAGCATGTCTTCAGGGCGCACCCAGCGATCAAAGTCTTCACCTGTCACTAGATTCAACTCAATAGCCGCATCACGAAGAGTACCACCGGATTTATGCGCATGCTTTGCAATTTTAGCGGCATTGTCATATCCGATATGCATATTCAGCGCAGTGACCAACATGAGTGTATTACGATTATAATACTCCAAACGTTCAATATTTGCTTCAATGCCCTTAGCGCAATGTTCATTGAACATGGTGCAGCCATCTGCAAGCAAACGAATGCTTTGAAGTACATTATAAATAATGACTGGTTTAAAGACATTCAATTCAAAGTTTCCTGATGAACCTCCCACATTTACTGCTGTATCATTTCCGATGACTTGTGCAGCAATCATGGTCATTGCTTCGGATTGCGTAGGATTCACCTTGCCAGGCATGATTGAACTTCCCGGCTCATTTTCCGGAATGGATAATTCACCAAAACCACATCGAGGTCCTGATGCCATCCATCTGATATCGTTTGCTATTTTCATGAGAGAACATGCAAGTGTTTTCAAAGCTCCATGCATAAATACCAATGCATCATGGGCAGCAAGTGATTCAAACTTATTCGGCGCGGATACAAATGGTAATCCCGTGAGCTTTGCTATTGTTGATGCACCTCGCACTGCAAATTCAGGATGCGTATTCAACCCTGTGCCAACTGCAGTTCCACCAAGTGCAAGTTCATATAATCCCGTGAGTGCAAATTCAATACGTGCTATATCATTATTCAATTGTTGGACATAACCCGAAAATTCTTGACCAAGTGTTATTGGCGTTGCATCCATTAAATGTGTTCTTCCACTTTTTATCAAACCGGAAAACTCTGCAGATTTTGCTTGGAATGTTTCCATCAATGCTTGAACTGAAGGTAGTAATGCATGGACGATCTGTTCAACTGCCGCTATATGCATAGCAGTTGGAAATGTATCATTAGAGCTTTGGGATTTGTTCACATCATCATTTGGATGAATTGGTTTTTTGGATCCCATTTCGCCGCCCGCCAATTCAATTGCACGATTGGAGATCACTTCATTGGTATTCATATTGGTTTGCGTACCGCTTCCCGTTTGCCATACAGAGAGAGGAAAATGTGAATCGAGTTTGCCTTCAATAACTTCATCCGCGGCTTTCAGAATCAAATCTTTTTTTTCCTCAGGAAGAATGCCAACTTCACAATTCACGATTGCTGCGGCTTTTTTGAGAATGCCCAATGCTCTGATGAGCTCCCTAGGCATTCTCTCTATGCCAATGGCAAAATGGTGAAGAGATCGTGCAGTTTGAGCACCATAGTACATATGCGATGGAACTTCGATGGGTCCCATTGAATCAGTTTCAACTCTTGTGGACATGATATTGCTAATGAATTTGGTGAATCATGGTTAGCGAAGCATTGCAACGCTGACAATTGTCTTGATTTGTTGTTTGACTTCTTGTTTTTCTCCACTTCGTAGATCTTTGATGCTTGCATCCATTTCTGTCAGCACATCATTTTTCTTCAAAATAGTTTCTCCGGTCACAACATCAACAATCGAAGATCCCGTACCTTGAAATGTTGATTTGTTTAATGAGAATTGAATGAACTTCGGGAGGTCTTTGGGTATTTCTGTTTTTGCAGTGAGTACGGCTTTCACAATTGCAACTTTTCTTCCATTGAATTCATGCACCGGTCCCATGGTATATGTCACCGAGTTTGTGACTGTCAGTATTCCCGAAACAGGAATAACATCGACTTTTGTCCACGTTCTTTCTTTTTTCAGAACTCCTTTGTCAGGAAATGTTTGATACTCCTGTTGCATAGGCAATTGAAAAAATTGGGCTTTCACTTGCTGCATCAATTGTTCTTTCATTTTTTCCGGGATAGAATCTTTTTTGGCACCAAGCATTTGATTGACGATGGTATTCAAACCAAGTACTTCTTCTACTTTTCCGAGTTTGCTCACATTTGCTGATACTTGTGCGCCAATGACACTATTGTATTGAATAAAATCCTTGTTCTTTCTGTCTGAGTCATTTCCTGAATTATACTTCAGAGAAATAGTTTCTCCGGTTTTCTGAGGATTAGGTCCTTTTTCATTGACTATCATGCTATCAATTCGAATGTTCATCTCTATTGAACCATCCGGATTGATTTTTTTGATCACTTTGGTATATGATTGTGTAATTTCTTGTTCGAGAGACAAGTTACCACGCTTCACCATATTGATTTGCGTAACTTTATACTGTGCTGTATCACCTTCTTTGGGCATATATGCAAAACCATTGATGGTATGATCGGCGATTGTGGGTGATTTCTCAACCGCTTCAAATGACCATGAGGCAATGGCTCCGTCTTTTGAATCAACCTTTCCTTGTTCTTCTGTACATGCGAGTAGAGTGAAGAGCATCAACCCACATAATATGAGTGATCCCCTGAATCGAGCATTGATCAATTCCATTTGTAACGTCCTAATAAAGTCCATGTTGTTTCAGTTGCTATGTCTTGAGTAAACTGTTCACGTTTATACTGCGAAGTTACTTTTGCATTATACTTTAATGTTACTTTCTTCACCCAACCGGAAGAATTCATTTCCATCGTAATCACACCTTGACCACTACCGCTTTGAATGGGAACCGGAGCGGGTACACCGAAGAATCGTGCATCATCCAATGTTACGGGTGTGAGTGCTTTCGAGACTGCTTCAAGAACATATTCTCCTTTAGAATATGCTGAGACGCGTACTTCCACGGTGTCAATGAAATCAATGCCATCAAGTCGCAGACGAATAGATCTTTTCCAAACCGAATCTGGCGAAATCACCATTTTTCCGGAAATCAATTCTTTAGATACATCTCCGATCCACGCAGCCTGTTCATCTTTTAATGCATTGAGCCATGTGAATCGTTGAGCAGTGTCGAGTGCATCCTTACCTTCTTTGATGATATAATCTCTTAGCCAATCTATGTCGCCGGGTTGATCAACTCCACGAACTTTTACAACCTCGGTTTGGGGAGAATACACCAATACAAATTGATGATTCAGCAAGGCCATATTTGAAATAGCATCAGGAAATTCCGTGTTGACAGTTGCGGCTTTGGGATTTTGTGAATCATAGAGCAATTGTGTCGGACCATCCATGAAGGCATATTTCATTGAATCTATATTCGTGATCAATGGAAGTCCATCGGACTTTGGAGACTCCGGTGATTGGGTGAAATGATATTGGACTTTGCGTTGATATTGCTTACCAATGCTATCGCGGTACATACGATTGACGGTGGTTTTCTCATCCATCACATAGGATGCATATACATTCTCTTTGAAATCAACACGAAGTGCATACTTCAGTTCAGGTGCCTTTTGACCTTTTGTGTCTGATTGTCCAAAGAGCGGCAATGCAAGAGCGCAACAAAGAACGGAACATATAGTCGCAATTGATGGGAACAAGTTCATGGTGAAAAGTCCTTTGATTGTTCTGTTTGAAATAATGTCCAAGAAGCGAGTGTCATACCATCCCAGATCTCACCGGTCCGAATCAAGGTATAGCACTCATCTATGCTCACATTTACAATTTCAATGTCTTCTGTTTCATCAGCATTGTGTCCGATGAATGTCATCTGTTTAGCAATATACACAGAGCAGAGTTCATTTGTAATGCCATTGCATGGATTGAAGGAACCTATGTTGATGAGCTGTTCGGCTATCATTCCGGTTTCTTCGAGCAATTCCTTATGGGCATTCTCCTCAGGTTTCAACCCTGAGGTTAGTCCGCCCCCCGGAAATTCCAAACTCGATTTTTGATTCAGGTAACGATATTGCTTCACCATGATCAGTCGATTGTCTTCAAGAATCGGAATGATTATCGTTGAGCCATGAGAATCTGCATAGAAATAGTCACTTTCTTTCTTGCCGTCTGGCAATATATATCTGTCATGCTTATATCGCCAATATCTATTGTCATGCAAGAGCTCTTGTGCAATTGTTGTATATGGCTGTAATCGAGACATAGGTTCTTTGCAGAATAAAAAGCGACGCTCCATCGTGACAATGTGCGCCGCTAAAGAATGTCATGTTCAAAGATCATGCATTATTTGCAACGATCTCACTTTCGGTGAAGAAGAATGCGATTTCCAATGCGGCATTTTCGGGAGAGTCCGAACCATGCACAGCATTTTCTGCTTTGGAACCGGCAAAACGTTTGCGAATTGTGCCCTCAGCTGCTTCTGCAGGATCTGTTGAACCAATCAATGCACGATAGTCTTCAACTGCATTGTCTTTTTCAAGCGCGATAGGAACGATGGCACCTGATGACATGAAATCACATAGTTCTCCATAGAATGGACGTTCTTTATGGACTTCATAAAATTTGCCTGCCTGTGCTGCTGAAAGACGAGTCAATTTACATGCGAGTACTTTGAATCCCGCTTGTGTGATTTGTGCGATGATTTCGCCAATAACATTTTTTCGAACTGCGTCCGGTTTGATGATTGCAAGTGTTCTTTGTTTCATGATAAAACTATAGTGTTTAGGTGAAAAATATGCTAATTATGAAGCTTTTGATGCAAGTGCTTTCACAACTGATTTACCGATATCTGCCGGTGAATCAGCAACGAGTATTCCGGCTGAACGCATCGCATCAACTTTTGCAGATGCAGTACCTTTTCCACCGGAAATAATTGCTCCTGCATGACCCATTCTACGACCCGGAGGAGCTGTTCTTCCTGCAATAAAACCAATAACAGGTTTCTTGACATTATCTGCGATATAAGCGGCTGCTTCCTCTTCTGCAGTTCCTCCAATTTCGCCAATCATAATGATAGCTTCGGTTTCAGGATCTTCATTGAACAGTTTGATTGCATCGATGAAACGCGTACCAATTATGGGATCTCCTCCAATACCGATGCATGTAGTTTGGCCAAGACCTACATCAGTCAATTGCTTTACGGCTTCATATGTTAATGTTCCACTTCTTGAAACCACACCAACCGTGCCTTTTTTGTGAATGAAACCTGGCATGATGCCAAGCTTGCATTCATCAGGAGTGATGATGCCTGGACAATTCGGACCGATCATTCTGCTCGAGGATTGGCTCAAAGCAGTGTTCACGCGAATCATGTCGCGAACAGGAATTCCCTCAGTTATGCAAACGATGAGCGGTATTCCGGCATCGATTGCCTCAATCGCGGCATCTGCAGCCATGCTAGCAGGAACAAAAATAATGCTGGCATTAGCGCCGGTTGCTTCCACAGCTTCTTTCACTGTATTGTAGACAGGAACAGGTCGATTGAACATGTCATCACCCTTCCCTTCATACATTAAACCGTTTTTACCCGGTGTGACGCCTGCAACGACATTTGTACCATATGCAAGCATTTG
>SXZI01000035.1 GCA_005788035.1 Bacteroidota bacterium | reverse complement strand
TTGCCGGAATACACCTCATTTCCTCCGATGAACAGAACAGCACATAGGGAAATGATTGCGAGCATTTCATTGATGGCAGGCACGAGGTCAACAATTTTTTGATTTTTTATTGCTGCTCGTACATAAGTCCTTGTTTCTTTGTGGAATGATTCGCTTGCCTTATCCTCACTGCTAGTGGATTTAACGATGCGGATACCAATGAGAAATTCCTGCAACACTTGCGTCAATTGAGCCATTGCATCTTGCATGCGCAATGCATATTTCTTGATTGGAGCGGTTGTGAGTTTCACAAGAAACAAACTTCCGATGCTGGTGCTGAATGCTATGAATGTGAGATATGGTGAATAGGTGAGAAGGACGCCGAGAAACAATGCAATCTCAATTGGTTGTCTGAACAATGTGAAAAACAAAGGAGTGATTGCACCATTCATGAGTCCAACCGAATTCAACATGAGTGAGATGCTGTCACCAACTTTGCTTTTATTGAAAAAATCCATGGACTGTGCCATGATGCGGGTGAAGAGTTGGTCACGAATGGATTTGATGACACCTTCACCCAAACGCGTATTGACATTATTCCCAAGATATTTTGCCACATTTTTCAGTGTGAACAATCCGATGATCAGGAGTCCGAGTTTGAACAGCGTTTCTGATTGTGTGGCACCTGTGACGAGATTCATCACTGTTCTGAAAAACCACTCTTTAAATTGAAAAGAAACATCTTCGGATGGTACTTGTATGGTTTGCATTGTTTTGGGCTCAAACAATGCTTGCAATACGGGTTGAATCACAATGATGGTGACCGTGCTCAGGATTGAGAACAGCGTGTTCAGAAAGATTGACAATACGAGCAATAGCTTGAATTGTTTAAGATAACCAAGAACTCGAAAGAGCAATTTCACGAAATGTCCGTGTTAATGTCTGAAATGTCTCATGCCTGTCATCATCATCGTCACATGATGTTCATTTGCCGCAGAAATCACTTCGGGATCTCGTACCGATCCTCCGGGTTGAATCACGGCGGTAGCTCCGGCTTCCACTGCTTGCAACATTCCATCTGCGAATGGGAAAAATGCATCAGAAGCTACTGCGCAACCTTTGAGATCTATTCCGGCATCTTGTGCTTTCTTGACCGCAATTCGAGCCGAATCTAGTCTGGACATTTGTCCGGCACCGACTGCAAGGGTACGGTCAGACGATGCATAGACAATCGCATTGGATTTCACATGCTTGGCAATGCGCCATGCAAAATGCATCGCCTTTGTTTCTTGTTCCGTAGGTTTGCGCTCTGTGACCACCTGCAATGCATTTTCATTGAGCAATTGCGCATCTTCATCTTGAATGAGCAAGCCTCCCGCAACACTTCGAATATGTTTGCCTGTTATTGCCTGCTTAAGCACATCATAATTGCAGAGAAGAAGTCTTCTGTCTTTCTTTTTTGTGAGTAGGGAAAGTGCTTCATCGGAAAATGCCGGAGCGATGAGCACTTCGGCAAATAAACCATGTATTGTTTCTGCTGTTGTGATGTCTATCTCTCTGTTGAATGCAAGAATCCCGCCGAAAGGAGACACTGTATCCGTTGCAAAAGCTTTATGATATGCATCGCTCAATGTTTCGCCAATTCCTACTCCACAAGGATTATTATGCTTTACAATCACCGTGACCGGTTCATCGAATTCCAGAGCGATGCGTGAAGCGGCATCGATGTCCATGATATTGTTATAAGACAATTCCTTGCCATGCAGCTGTGTGAAAATCGATGAGAAAGATCCATATAGCTTTGCACTCTGATGCGGATTCTCACCATATCGCAGAGATTGATCAGTGGTATAGGAAAGCGTGAGTAATTCAGGAAATGCTATTCCCTGCTGATCGGCAAACCATCGAGAAATCATTGCATCATAATATGCAGTATGTGCAAAAGCTTCGCCTGCCAATTGCATTCTGAATGGCAGAGTCAAGCATCCGCCATCTTGCAATTGCTGAAGGAGTTCATGATAATGATTCGGATTCACAACAATGGCTGTCCATTCATAATTCTTCGCGGAAGCACGTACCATGGCCGGACCACCAATATCTATATTCTCAATGCATGTTTCAGCATCAATGCCTTTTTGTGAAATGGTTTTTTCAAAAGGATACAGATTAACAATGGCAAGATCGATGGAATTGATTCCATGTTCTTCCATTGCTTCGACATGCTTTGGATTATTCAGTCGAGCCAGCAATCCGCCGTGAATCTTTGGATGTAGCGTTTTCACTCTTCCATCCATGATTTCAGGAAATCCCGTGATGTCTTTTACTTTGGTTACCGGCAATCCTGCATCAATGAGAAGAGAAGCCGTTCCACCTGTTGAAATCAATTGAATCCCCAATTCATGGAGAGACTTGGCGAGATCAACTATTCCTGTCTTGTCGGAAACACTGATTAAAGCTGTTTTGACGATATGAGATTCGGGATGCATGCGTATTGTGTATCGTGAATGATGGGAAAATTACAAAATCCACTGCAAAGTATGGGGGGTCATGGACTACGACGTAAACGAGCGCCATAAAAACCATCGAAGCCATCTTTTGCAGGACACCATCTTCTGCTTTCATCAAGAGTCCAATTCTGACCCTTTTCAGAAGCAAGAAATTGGGCTATGCGATCTTCACCTTCGGAAGGAAGAATACTACAAGATGCATAGACCAATACTCCTCCGGGTTTAACCATTGAGCTATAGGAATCGAGTAATTGATTCTGTATGGCAATCAATTCATCAATGGATGTATTTGACTTTTTCATGAGAGTATCCGGATTCCGTTTCAATACTCCTGTACCACTGCATGGTGCATCAATCAATACTGCATCAGCTGATGATTTGAGTTTCTTAATTTCTTTAGCAGACGCAATCAATCGAGTTTCTATATTCCAAGCTCCTGCTCTTCTCGCTCTTCTTTTGAGTTCTTCTAATTTGTATTCGTGTATATCCATTGCAATCAGCCGACCTTTATTTTGCATCAAAGCAGAAATATGCAATGTTTTTCCACCTTCACCCGCACATGCATCTATGATGCGTTGTCCGGGTAAAGCATACAACATGGGAGCAATCATTTGAGATGCGATGTCTTGCATTTCAAACATGCCTTTTCTAAAAACATCAGTGGTGAAAATTTTGTCGGAAGATGCTATTTCAATACCCGTATCATTCACTGGAATTGCAATTGCTTTGATATGATGCTTGGCAAGTGCATCAATCAATACTTCTCTATTGCATACAAGTGTATTGGTTCGAAGGAACACTCTGGGTTCTGCGATTTGAGACATAGCGATGTCATGCCACAACTCATTACCTATTTCTTTGATGCATCGTTCATTGAACCATGCAGGAAAAAATGCAAATATTCCGTCTTGTTCAATGACTGTTTCACAATGTGTGATCAATGCATCGATTTCATCAGGCATATACCGATTGCGAAGTTCTTGTGGTATGGTTCCTCCTGCTAAAGTGAACCATAAGGCAACATAATGCAGAGGTTTGGGGTCTGCTTTCCATGGAGCATGTTTCAGTATTTCCCATGTTCTCAACATTGCATATCCTGATTCGACAATGAGTGATCGTTGTTCTGCAGAATATGCACCATTTCTAAGAACATGTCGGATTGCTGTGTCGGCTCTTTTTTCTTCGGTGAGCATGCCATGCAAAATATCTTTCAATGCCTTGAGTAGAATCGGAATATCTTCTTCTTCAATGCGTGGGAGATGCAGCGGATTACGTATGGCCATTAGATTGACTCCGGCGAAAACGAACCTGCATCATGATTGGTCCAAGCTGATCCTGTTGCTCTTCCGGATAAGGTCAAGGCAGCAGCGGCAAGTGATGGCAGTGCATCCGAATATGCACATACATATGCATCAGCATTCAGACATTCATGTAGATATGGACTTCCCAGCAGCAATGCAATAACGGTTTTTTCTTTGCATAGTACTTCGATTGCATCGATGATTGAAGGGTGAATGGTTATGTGCCCTTTATATGACTGTGGCTTCATCAGCAATGCAAGTATCACCGTGTCCACATCTTGTATGTTTTGAGATAATTCCAATACTTCATCATGGGTGATGTCTTGATTTATGAATCCAAAATCACATTCCTGTTCAAGTGACTGTGCCATCACGCGAAAAACAGCGACTGCTTTATCCAATGTTGTTTGCGCTTCATCACCAAGGACTGCGAATGCTGCAAATGGTTTCTCATCAGAAAGTGGCAATTTGTTTTTTGGATCATGAACGCGTAATGCTTTTTTTGCGATGTCCAGCGCGTGCATTGCATGGTCTTCCATCACCTTGCTTTCAAGTGGAGGCTGAAGCGAAGGAATCGTCTCCAAACCGCACCATTGTTTTTCTGCAAATATCCGCTTCACATTATTGATTAGCACTTCACGAAATGCAGGATGCTTCTTCACATGCGCAATCAATCCATCGAGTGCTTCAATTGCATCATCAGGAACAAGGGCAATGGTTGCTCCTGCATTAATACATGCAATGGTTGCTTCTGCAGAAGAATATGTTTTGCTTATTGCATGCATGTCCAATGCATCTGTTACGATGATGCCTTGATATCCCCAGTGGGTTCGAAGTACATCATGCATGATTCTTGATGAAAGAGATGCAGGAGTTCCTGAATCATCCAAAGCAGGAACCGACAAATGTCCGATCATGATGGATCGAACCCCGGCATCAATTGCAATCTTGAATGGTAAAAATTCTCTTTGCTCCAGTTGTTCAATTGAACAATCTATTGTTGGTAAAGCAGAATGTGAATCAGTGGATGTATCTCCATGACCTGGAAAATGTTTCGCACAAGCCATTACATGCTGAGACTGTGTGCCTTCAATATATGCTCGAACATGCATTTCCAATTGACCGGTTGTTTCACCAAAAGATCGAATATTGATGATTGGATTTTGAGGATTTGAATTTATGTCGCACACCGGAGCAAAATTCCAGTGAACTCCAATCGTTAGGGCTTCATTGGCGATAAACTCAGCTGCCTTTCTTGTCGCGTCCGGTGATTCAGATTGCATCATTGCCATTGCATGAGGCATATCAGTACCCCCTTCGAGTCGCATTGGCAGACCATGTTCATAGTCAGCGCTAAAGAGAAGTGGAATCGTGGATGTCTTTTGCAATTCATGCAAGAGTAATGTAGTGGCATCAGCTTCACCCTGAAATACACAAAAACCACCAATTCCTCTTTGAATGAGCGTGGCTACTTCATTGCGCAATGTATCTTCATTGGCATAGTCTCTTGGAACGAGACGTGGCATGATGCATTGGGCTGCCAATTGCTCATCGGACAATGTATTAGGATCGGGTAGCATACTGTATTCAAGAAATGATGGCAAAGATAACCATTTGCCAATGGTCGAGGAATCAGGAATTATTGATTACCTCGCGTGCTGCGAAATGTCCTGATAGAATCACGAGGGGAATGCCTCCACCTGGATGAGCGCTTCCCCCGCAATGATAGAGATTGCGAATACGAGGATCCTTGTTTTTAGGTCTGAGAAATGCACTAAACATTGAATTTGAAGAAGAGCCATAGAGTGAACCACCTGTGGCATGAAATTCCCGCGAAAAATCATCCGGACTTATAATTTGTGGCTCATTTGCAATATATGACTTCATGCCGGGGAGAAATCGCTCTATCATGGATAGAACCGCTTCCTTATATGCTGCTGATCTCTCTTGTGTCCATTCTCCTTCCATGGAAGTCGGAGGTGTATTCACAAGCACAAACCAATTTTCTTTTCCATTAGAGGCTTGTGTCTCATCCGTTTTGCTTGATACGCTGATATAGACAGTCATTTCTTCAGGTGCTTTCTTTGCATCAAACATGGTTGTGAATTCTTGTTGATATGTATCGGAAAACAATACTGAATGATGTGCCATTGAAAATGGATTGTCATTCATGGGAATAAGCAAGACAAATCCTGAAGTTGAAAGTTCGGGTTTTCTCTCTTGCTTTCTTGACAGTAAATCATGTTGTGCATGAAACACATCCGCATTGGAGATGATATGATGTGCTTCCATGTCAACACCCTTTAATGTTGTGATGCCGATTGCTTTGTTTCTTTCAGTTCTAATTCCTGTTACATCCGTATCAAAATGAAAAGTCACACCCAATTCAATACAGCGTTTATACATTGCATCGGCTATGGCATATATTCCGCCCCGTGGATACCAACCTCCATATTCAAATTCTATGAATGGAATCACCATTAGGGTTGCGGGAGCAAGAAATGGAGATGATCCATTATATGTTGCAAAGCGATCAAAGAGTTGAACCAATTTGGGATTACTGAATTTCTCAGCATTGAATGCATGGAATTTCTGCATGAATCTCATTGAAGGAAGAGCCGGAAGAATGGAGAGATTCGAAGTTTTGAAAAATTCCTTGAATCCGTCGAAAGGATTAAAGAGAAAAACATCTTTTGTTGCATGGTATACTTTTCCTGCATGCGAGAGATATGCATTCATTTCTTGCATACTTCTTCTACCGAATATTCTTTCGGTTTCTTCATTTCTTCTCAGTGGATTGGCGTGGCAATTATATTGAGTGCCATCAAGCCATCGATAATGACAAATGGGATCAATTGGCAAGAGGGTAAGATATGCATCAAGCTTCGCTCCTGTTTGCTCAAAGGCATCACGAAGAATAAAAGGCATCGTGATGAGAGATGGCCCGGCATCAAATGTGCAATCAGAATAATGAACTCGGCGCATTTTTCCACCAGGTTCCGAACGTTTTTCAATGATGCTGACCGAATATCCTTTGGCGGCCAATTGCATTGCAGCATTCATGCCACCAATACCGGAACCAATCACGATTACATCATTCTTCATCAAAATCTATCCTTTTTCTTCGAGTGACTTTCTTTGCACTTGTGACGCGTTTGGATTTAAGTCGCTCTTCTTTAGAAACACGCGTCGGCTTTGTAGCTCTTCTTTCTTTCGGTATAATCAATGCTTTTTTGATCAATGCCTTCAATTGCTTGATGGCCAATTCTTTGTTCTCATATTGGCTTGCACCACGTTGTTCGGTGATGACGATGAGGCCATCTTTATTGACTTTTGTTTCAGGCAGTGCAAGAAGCCTTAATCGTGCATCGGCAGGTATTTCAATATGTGCGAATACATTATAAATGAGTCTGACTTTTGTTTCAACTTTGTTGACATTTTGTCCGCCGGGACCAGTGGAACGCGCTGTTTTGAATATTAGAAACTCTTCAGGAATGTTATAATGCTCATTGATGCGCAATAATTTTTGATTCATGATTTCTTTCCCTTTTTCTTGTGATCAATGTGAAAAAACCCAAAAAAACTACCACAAATTCCACCCATGATATGAGCGAATTGCGAAACTGCATCTGGCTTTAATGAAGCAATAAATTCCTTACCCAAAAACAATGCAACAATGATGATGAAGGTAAGTGGGATATGTCCACTTTTGATATTGGCAAAAGAACTCAGTAAAATCAACATAAATACGATTCCGCTTGCTCCAAGTAAGCCGGTGTTCGTAAAAAATATAGCAATGATTCCGGTTATTAATGCAGTAATCACAATCATCGTAAGCATTGTTGAAGATCCGTATTTTTCCTCCAGCAATGGTCCGATCAATAATATCAAGGTTAGATTTCCAAACAAATGCTCCCATGAAACATGTCCGAGAACATGGGTGAACATTCTGACATAACTTAATGGATTCAATAGTCCTGAGGGCCATGCCGTGAACAATGTAGTGGTGGATGTACCGGCAGTCAATGAAGATATGATCATCACTGCGAAAGCTATGAGTGAGAATGTTAGTATGACTGGGGAATTATAATGTATCTTCATAATTCAAGGATCTTCAATTTCGAGTACATTACCATGTTTATCAATAATACCCCATTGTGCTTTTCGATAATTGTATCGTGGATCATCTATATCGATGTCTGATTGCGTTGAATCAAGATTCACTCTAACTTTGCCTTGTTGAAAATATCCATAATCAAAACCGCAACAGCCTTCATCTATTGCTCCGAATGAGCGTGCAATTGCTCTTTCGCCTTTTGCATTGATGAACATCACGAGTCCTTTTTTTCGGACAGCTGCAAGACCTTCGCTAAAACGATGAGCTTGATCAAATTGCGGTGATATGGCCCATTCACCGGCATGATTGATATATCCAAAACGATACTTATCATGCGCCACGCATAATCCTTGGTGAAATTCCGGGAAATAATATGTAGCTGCACCACCAAGTGTTCCCTCGATGATGCGATTAAATACCTTGCTTCCATTTTTGTCGATGAATGTGTAATAAGAATTCGTGGAATCAATTACTGCGCATACACCTTCCGAAAAACGCGGTCTGGCGCCTCCATCTCCACCAAAGATCGGAGGTATTCTTACATTCCCTTTTCTATCAATGAATCCAATCAGATCATTCTTCCTGAATGAATACATGCCTTCACCTGCAAACCATAAGTCCGGATATGAATAGGGAAGGATGATGGTTCCGGTTGAATCAATGATTCCGCATTGTTCATTTGAATCACAAATAATCGCATATCCATCTTCAAATTCTGATGCATAGTCGAATTGCTCAACGAATGCTTCCTCTCCGGAAGGCAGTATATACACATAATGTTCCCCATCGATAAGCTTTGGAGTCAAATCTTTGGAAGGAAATCCTTTCTTTTGAATTCCGCAAGCTGAGAGCAATGCCATCATGATCATGATGTATATCGACTTCATTGTTCATCCCCTGAATTGTGAAGAATGATTGATAAAATCACAAAGGAATATTACCATGTTTTTTCCAAGGGTTTGAATCTTCTTTGGTCTCCAATATGGAAAGTGCGCGAATGAGTCGCGATCTTGTTTCGGAGGGTTTGATTACATCATCAATATATCCTCTTTCCGCAGCTGCATATGGATTGCAAAACTGTGCATTATATGCTGCTTCAAGCTCTGCGGCTTTTGCCACTTTGTCTTCAGCAGCTTCTATTTCTTTTTTGAAAAGAATCTCAACCGCACCTTTTGCTCCCATCACCGCGATTTCCGCTGTGGGCCATGCAACATTATAATCGCCACGAATATGTTTGGAGTTCATCACATCATAAGCACCGCCATAAGCTTTTCTTGTAATGACCGTAACTTTGGGAACGGTTGCTTCACAAAATGCATAAAGCAATTTTGCACCATGTCTGATGATGCCTCGCCATTCTTGATCGGTGCCGGGAAGAAATCCGGGAACATCTTCAAAAACCACAAGCGGTATATTGAAGCAATCACAGAATCGAACGAAACGTGCACCTTTTATAGAACTATTGATATCGAGAACTCCGGCCATCGAAGCAGGTTGATTGGCAACTATTCCAATTGGTCTTCCATCAAGCGTTGCAAATCCAACAACGATGTTTTCCGCATAATCGGCATGAATTTCAAAAAACTGAGATTCATCAACTACAGTTTTTATCACATCTTTGATATCATACGGTTGATTAGGATTTTCCGGAATGATTGTGTCCAGCATTGTACAATTTCTGTCGGACTGATCAACTGTTGGGATATGTGGTAAGCCGGATGTATTGTTGGAAGGAAGATAACGCATTAAATCACGAACGCGATTCAGTGTATCAATCTCATCATCACATGCAACATGAGCCACACCGGATTTGGAAGCATGTGTTTCTGCACCACCAAGTTCTTCAAATGTTACTTCTTCATGCGTCACGGTTTTTACCACATTCGGTCCGGTGACAAACATGTAAGAACTTCCTTTCGACATGAATACGAAGTCAGTGATTGCCGGAGAATAGACCGCGCCCCCCGCACATGGACCAAGAATCACGCTGATCTGTGGGATGACACCACTTGCCAATGTA
>SXZI01000006.1 GCA_005788035.1 Bacteroidota bacterium | reverse complement strand
GCAATACATAAGCGACCACTTCGGTGGTCGCTTTTTTTATTTGTGCAGGATGGCAACACATGGTAATTTGCTTGAGTCATTGGGGGATTCCTTTCATCATCATATCAACATTGCAATGAAACGACTGTTTATACTCATCCCATGCATAAGTGCATGGTTCAGCTTCCACATTGTTCATGCTCAACTTGTGCAACAATGGCAAAGTATGTCATCCATGTATGGCATCAATGCAATTGCAAGCTCCGAGAATATTGTCTATGCAGCTACAAAAGGGGGATTATTTTCCTATGCAACCATGACAGGTGAACAGCATTATTGGCGTGTGAGCGATTCAACATTGTTAACATCCACGCTTTCGGCTATGCAGCTGGATAATCAAACAGGATTGATATGGATAGGTGCCGAGAATGGCTCCATCATGCTCTATGATCCACGCCTCTCTGCATGGTCAGGGATCACTTCTCTATCAACTTCACAAATGCAAGGCATTGCTTCCAAGCGTATCACATCATTTGCATTTCATAAGGGTATCACCTATTGCGCAGGTGATTTCGGCATAGCAACATTTTCAGGAAAGATACCTCGTGATTGGATTAAATTCATAGGTACGATCCCTGTTGGAACTGCCATCACATCACTTGTGATCATGCAGGACACAATGTGGGTTGGAACTGAAAAAGGATTGGCAAAAGCATCAACCACTGCAACATTGCAGGATATTTCTTCATGGAAAGTAGTTTCGTCGCTACCTGTGATGTCTTTATTAGCGAATAATGACACCATATTCATTGCAGAACAAGATGCATTAAAGTGTATTACTCTTGGCAAGACCACAGAACTTAACATTGCGGGGAGAACCGGGTTAAATGGATTATCTCTGCATAATGGCTCGCTTTATTATGGCAATGAAAACGGAGTGTATGCATACCCTTCAAATCAAGAAGTGAAGTCGCTTGTCAATATGGGACATCATCGTTTGAGCGATGGCACCTTCATGGCCAAACTCAAGAATGGTGGATTGGGATATGTGCATGCCGGAACAATAGATACCATTCTTCCCAATACGCCTGCAGGAAACAAGTATAGTGCATTGGCCGTGGATGCTCTGTCTAATCTATGGGTATGTATGGATGAAGGATATGTTGGGGTTTATGATAGAAAAGATTGGAAGAATTTCACGCGTGCAGACATTTTTGGATCACGAGCATTTCCCACTTCACGTTTTATTGGTGTGACGCCAATGCTCAATGGAGGAATGTGGATTGGAAGTTTTGGCAATGGATTTGCGCAGGGATTTTCCAATGGAGAGCGCATCACATTCACCCCGATGGATGATGAAGCAAGGAAGAATTTGGCAATCAATGCAGGTGATTTTACCGTTTCAGGAAAGGTGGCCGAAGATCGTGATGAATCCATTTGGATTCCGAGACTTACAACAGGTACGGACGGACCACTAATTGTCAAAAAAAATGCCGATGGAACCTATGCACCCTATCAAGGCAATGCTCGCAGCAAGAAATTCACAATTGCCGAAATAGACAATAATAGAACAGTATGGCTTGGTGCTCCAACATATAATACAGGTGATGGCAATATTTATTATTTCAATCAGAAAAATACACCCGACAATGAATATGATGATATGCGAGGTGAGCTTTCGATTGGAGGCATCAATGTCATCAAAAAAGATGCATCCGGTTTCATGTGGTTTGGTACAAGTTCAGGATTGAATGTTATTTTTTCACCTGGAAATGCCGTAACAGGCAGACCAATAAATGTGATTTCGATAACTGCATTAAAAGGACAAGTGGTGAATGATATTGCCATTGATGCAATTAATCAGAAATGGATTGCTACCGAGAATGGATTATTCGTTCTCAGTGAAGACGGAGCGGATTTGGTGGCAACATTCACTTCAAGAAATACCATCTTTCAAAGTTCGCTGATAAAGACAGTAGCCATAGACAAAGCAACAGGAATAGTGTATGTAGGAACGGATGAAGGGTTGTACAGCGGTCAAACATCAATAGTCAACCCTGCTCCCGATTATTCAGCAATTCGTTGTTTTCCGCAACCATTCAAACCTGAGATACATCAATCAGTGACCATTGAAGGATTGTCAGAGCAAAGCGGAGTATCTATTGTCACGCCATCCGGGATGCCCATACGTCATTTGACAAGTCAGAGTGGCAGAATAATCTGGGATGGTCGCAATGATCAAGGAGAATTGGTTGGATCAGGAGTATATCTCATTTTGGCTCAATCCGGCAATTTGGATCAATCGGGCATAGCAAAATGCATGGTACTTCGTAAATGATGGCATATTCTTTATGAATATCATAGTGAATTGGCATGGTTTTCCCTATCTTCTGTATGTATGCCTCGGTTTTTTTTCGCAAATTGCATATGTAAACGTAAGGAAGCAGAAGCTTGAAGATTGTACCCGTGGAAAAACCACTGCGTTTGACAAATGAAGGAGCCCTCGAAATCGTATTTCTCGGAGTTGGCGGAGCATTTTCTCAAACACTATTCAATACAAATTTCCTGATCATCAAAGGAGATGCTCATCTTCTTGTCGATTTTGGAACAACGGGTCCTTTTTCCTTACCTGCATCAACCGGTCTTTCATTATCCGATATCGGTGCCATCTTACCCACACATAGTCATTGCGATCATATTGGTGGTATAGAATCTCTCGCCTTATGGAATCGCTATGTGGCGATCCCTCAATTTGGAAAGAAGAAAATCTCGATGATAATTTCCAAAGAGTATGAAGACATACTTTGGAATCAATCATTACGTGGCGGCATGGAGCAGAATGAATATTCATCTGAAGGCAAACCGCTTGCGATGCATGATTTTTTTGACATTATTCGTCCGACCTGGCTGGAGCGTGAACCACGTTTGCGTTTAGAGTTGGATTGGAATGGCATACATATCGAACTTTTTGGGACAAATCACGTCCCAGAACAGGCATCCAGTGCATCCAGTGCATTTATCACACATGGATTGCATATAGATGGGCGAGTCTTTTTTTCAGGTGACACAAAATTTGACAGGGAATTATTGGACATGTATGCGGATCGTTCGGAGTATATGTTCCATGATGCATCATTTTTTTCGAATCCTGTCCACGCATCTATTGAAGACTTGAGAACGCTTCCCGCTTCGATAAAAGAGAAAATGTTTCTCGTGCATTATGGCGATGCATTTGCAGAGCATTCAGTCGAGGAATTCAAGGGTTTTGCTCAAAAAGGAATGCGTTATATCTTTGATTGATCACCTTTCCCGCTCATCAATTTCGAAAGCAGATCGCTACTGAATACCATTTGGAGCGATGCCTCCACCTCGATGTCTTTCCTCATCAATTCCTTTAACTGTTCTTTGTCCCATAGAAGACATCGTGTCTCATCTATTGTAGTAACCGTAGCTGTTGTCAAATTTCCCGAAAGAAAGCTCATTTCACCGACAAATTGACCATTCCGGACATAGCTTACCGTTGACTTATCCACCTCCACTTTAGCTAATCCATCTGATATCAGAGCCAGTTTATCGATGGTGGTATTTTGATGCACCATCACGAAATCAATCGGCAAATCTTCATATCCGGCAATATTGAGCAGTTTCCTATATGCTGTTTTTGGCATATTCTTAAACACTTTTGCATGGAGTGCCAATTCTTCATCGGTGAATTTTAGATTTTTTCTTTCGCGATAGAGCATCGTGAATTGCCAACCATTGACGATGATATAAAATCCGCACCATGCAATTTCCGCCCATTCAGGTTTATGGAGATCACGGAAATGATAAACCAATTCAATATTAAATCCGATGATGATCAGTACGCGAAGCCAGAGGATGTCTTTGACGATGAAACCCGCCAAATAAAACATATTAAAGACGCTGGTGATGATAAACTCAGTGAGAGAAAATTGGCTTTGCATGGGCTTGAGAAGAAATGTTGAATGAGCATTACAAAGATACGCATGTTCATCCTATTGCAAGAGTTTTTCCTTTCCTTCAAACCGGAGTTTTTGCTATGTTTGTTCATGATACAATTCATGCTCATAGCCCTCATTGCACTCGGTTTTACTGCATCCTCAACAGAGTTATGCCTAATGTATCCTGTGCCTCTCGAAGAACGTGTGAGATTGGCAGAGATCATCATAGAGGCAGAAGTGCTAAGTGACTCTGTATTTGCCACATCTTCTCCATTTATGATTAAGACCGCATATCGCTTGCGTATTATTGGTATGCTCAAGGGAAAGGTATCGGAAGGCAATCTCATCATGATTGTGGATGGAGGCGTTTTGGGTGACAGAGCATTGATAACGAGACCATCATTGCGCCAAGAAATTGGATCTCGAGGGATTTTCATGTTGAAAAGCACGCCCGGAGGATATATACCATATGCAGGACCTCAAGGTATTATTCTTCAAGAAAACTCCGGTACAGCGCGCGAGCCTTTTCGAACATATACATCAATGCTCGATGCTATTGAGCGCATCGTTGCATTGACAGGTATACCATATCGACATAAGCGAGAAATAATCAGAGAAGACAAAGGAGAAAGCAATCTTGCCGCAAGTATATCTTCGATCAGCCCCACTACATCTACAGCTGGACGAGGATCTGTACTCACTATTAACGGTTCGGGTTTCGGTGCGAATAGAACTGGAAACGCAAAAGTGGAATTCAAAAATGGAAATGATGGAGGTGCAACCTGGACTGCACCGAATGGAGCAGAATATGTTTCTTGGTCTGATACTGAAATCAAAGTGAAAATTCCAACATTGGCGGGTACGGGGCAAATTAGAGTGACCGCCGCTGACAATACAAATGCCGTATCAGGTCAGACGCTCACAATAGATTATTCATTGTTGAATTCATCGCTTAATCGTATCTGGTTGCGCGGTCAAAATGGAAATGGCGGACATACATTCACATTCAACTCAGGGTTCGGAACCAATCCAACGGATGCTTATAAGCGAGCATTGCAGAGCTGGCGCTGTAATACGTATGTGAATATAGGTTTGAATGCAAATACAACTTCAGTAGATCAATATGCTGATGATAATATCAATGTGATTTCATTCAATGCAACCTTACCTGCCGGTGCATTGGGTGTAACATATAATTGGTATGCGGCATGTGCATTTGATCAATGGTACAATGATGAATTCGATATGATTTTTGCTCCTTCCCCCGGCGCTGGTTGGAATTTCGGACCGGGAGCAACCACAGGAAACAAATATGATTTTGAAACAGTGGTTCTTCATGAATTGGGCCATGCAATTCAACTAGGGCATGTTATCAATACAAATTATGTAATGCATTATGCATTGGGACCTAATACTGATAAGCGATCTTTGAGTGCCACTTCCGACATTGCAGGTGGAAGCGATGTCGTATCATTTTCAACAACGAATAAACCATGCGGTCCGGCAATCATGCAGGCATTGAATGCAAATAATTGTCAATTGTTTGCCTCACCTGTTGCTGCATTTTCAGCAAATCCCACTTCGGGGTGTTTGCCATTACAGGTACAATTCACGGATCAGAGTCAAAACAATCCAACAATATATGCATGGGACATTGACAATAATGGAACCACGGATTACACCACGCAAAATCCGGTGCATGTCTATGCCAATCCGGGAACATATAGCGTTCGTTTAACGGTGACAAGTGGAAGCGGATCCAATTCATTGACCATGACAAATTTGATAACAGTCAATCAGACGCCGATTGCACAGGGCCGTGGATTGATTACACCATGTCAGGGATCATTACAAGTGCTTGGTCCCGCGATTGCACCGACAGGTGGATTACCACCTTATTCATATTCATGGTCTCCCACCACGGGATTAAACAATCCTAATGCACTGAATCCAACCTTGAATATTGATTTCACAGCACCAAGAGCATATACATTAACTATCACGGATCAGCGCGGCTGTTCAGTTATCACTCGTGACACCGTCAATCCAAATCCTTCATTGATAGTTAGCGCCGGTTCTGATGAAACAGTGTGCAAGGGTTCCATTGTGACATTGGGTGGCATGCCAACTGCTGTTGGTGGTACGATGCCATATGTGTATGCATGGTCTCCCACGACTGGATTGAGTTCCTCGGTTATTGCCAACCCATCCATTACCATACAACAAACGCAACTCTTTGTATGCACAGTCACGGACGCGCGTGGGTGTGTGAAGCAGGATACAGTGTTGATCTCAATGCATCCTAATCTGATCGCGCAAGCCGGCAATGACAAAGTGATTTGCATGAATGCAAAAGATACGCTTGGTGGAAGACCATCTGCACAAGGTGGAAATCCTCCGTATCAATATCAATGGATTCCATCTGTGGGATTGTCAAGTGGAACAGTACCTAATCCTATAGTTATTTCACCGCAGACAAGAACATATATTTTGCAGGTTACAGATGCATCTGGTTGTAGCAAACAAGACACCGTACAGGTAAGCGCAATATTGCCCGTAAAACCAATAGTGCAAGTTGTGCGAGGTAAACAAACATTATGTGAAGGAGACAGCATTGTTCTTGAAGCAATGGGAGATCTTGCAACATATCGTTGGAAAGATGGATCAACTTTGAAGCGGATCACGATTCGCAATACTGATACCATATATGTTGATGGAACAACATCCTCGGGTTGCACGATGCGATCAGACTCAATCATCATAAACATGATTGCGGCACCAAATATGAACATACTCGGCAATTCGGTGAAATGTCCGGGAGAAATCATTGTGCTTCGTGCTGCTCCTGCATCCACATTCACGCAAACATGGAAAGTAACAGGTGGTGATATCATAGGTCCGAATGATCGTGATTCCGTTATCATTCGCATGCGCGAGACAGGGTTGATTTCATTGGAGCGGAAGAAAGGTCAATGCACATATCTTACAAGTGACACAATCAAAGTTCACCCTCGCATAGCACCAAGAATTGACGTGATCGGAAGAAAAGAATCATGCATTGGAGATACCGTGACATTGCAAGTGAATGGATCATACTCGACGATATTATGGTATGATGGAATCAGGGGCTCGGAGCGATACATCACGAAAAATGGAATATATTGGGCAGATGTCATGGATCCATCGGGATGTGAATTCCGTACAGACACCATAAGCATAAACTTCAATGCATTACCTTCAAAGCCGATGATCTCATTGCTTGGAGATTCTCTGATCACCGGTATAGCCACAGCATATCAATGGTATTCGGAGAAGGGGGAAATCAGTGGAGCGCGCAATCAATGGTATCGACCGGATACATCCGGTTTCTATCGCGTTCGTATTTGGAACATCGAAGAATGTACAAATATGTCCGATCCATTCTCT
>SXZI01000005.1 GCA_005788035.1 Bacteroidota bacterium | reverse complement strand
TTTGCAAGCATTGCAGAAAGCCAGTCTTGATGATCTTGTTTCAATCAAGGAAATAGGATCATCAATAGCACAATCAATAATTGAGTTCTTCAATGATGATCATGAAATGGCCATGTTGGAATCATTGTCTATATCAGGCTTGTGTTTTGAACAATCCACCCAGTATCAAGAACAAAAATCTGATGAATTTGCTGGTATCACATTTGTTTTAACCGGAGAACTCTCATTATTTACGCGGAAAGAAGCTACCGAAGAAATTGAGAAGAGAGGCGGAAAAGTGACCGGATCGGTGAGCAAAAAAACTATGTTCTTGATAGCAGGTGAGCATGCAGGATCTAAATTGAAATCTGCTCAGGAATTATCAATTCCTATTTTACAAGAAAAAGACTTTGCACAAGTGTTGCAAGGTGAAAAAAAATTGACATCATTTATAGGTATAACATGAAGTATTTCGGCTTATTGTTCATAAGTATGTTGTGGCTGATTCACCCTTTGAAGTCAGGCACAATGAAGATCGTCAATACTACTCCCAAAAAAGGAAAGGATACTGTCACACTATACTATACTGCTTCAAAAACATCGCTAGCAAAAGCAAAAAAGTTGTATGTGATTGTTCATAATTATACAGCTCGCGAGCAGAAACCATACGCTTTGCAATATGTATTGGAATCATATCCAACAGCGAAAAGTAAAGATAGCCTAACATTCATCGCAAGATTTGTCCCCAAACAGGATATCGCACTCCTATTGCTCAAAGTCACCGATGCTCATCGTTATAATGACAATAATGATGGACTCTTCTGGGAGATTCTTCCCAAAGAAGAAGATGGAAGTATTCCTATTGGGCAATCCCTTCGCTTGATTGCTTCTTACTCTGAATCATTGCCAGAACAATGCAAAAGAACGACAGATATCAACAAGGCTTTACATATTCTTCAACATAATACCGATTCTTCATTGAGTGCATTTCAACGTGCATTTTTTGCAAACATGTTGCCATTCATGAATAAACAATTTGATAGAGACAGTTTGCGTAAAAAAATGATGCAGTTTCTTGATACATTTAAGCCGGATACTGAATATGAGCCTGAAATAAGAATTCTTACTCAAGCAATGAGAATTGTTGGAAGAGCTGATCTAGCGGACTCAATTGAAAAGGAATATGAATATCTTCACCCGCTTGATGAATTTTCGGAAGATGCTGCCTCCGCGCGAGTATTTTCTTCGAAAAACAAAGAAGAGTTTTTACAACAAGCGGAAAGATTTTTGCAATTATATCCCAATTCATATGCGGTAATGGGAATTTCGGAAAGCTATGTTCGAGTCATGCTAAAAGAAGGGAAACTTGCTCAGTTGACTGAACGGTTCTTACGTGATCCAACATTACCAACCAATCCATCGCTTGATTTGGCAAACACATTTCTAGAAAAGGATTCCCTGAAAGAAGCATTACGTTGGGCAGAAAGAGCTGTATTCTATGCCAGAGATGAATCATCCGTTCTACAACCTAAATATCTTGCTCCGTGTGAATTTGCCGAAGAAAGAAAAAAAGTAATTGCCGAAGGCTTGCTTGCTCCGGCTTTTGTGCATAAAAAGATGAATAATTATGACTTGTCATTGAAATTGTACAAAGAGATCATTACTGACTTTCCGGATAAACTTGGAATCATGCAAATGACCTCTGTCTACCAAAGCATCATTGAATTATTAGATGCTTTATCGAATCAACAAGAAGCATATGCATTCGCCACAAAGGCCATAAGTTCAGGGTATATTTCCGATAAAATTATTTCTGATTATGAAAAGCTTCACGATTATCTAAAGAAAGAGGATATAGTGAAGAGTGATTATGCATCAGACTTGCAGGAATTACTCAACTTAGGAAAGACTGCAAAACAAATGTTGGTATTGGAAGATCAATTATCCATACCTCCTGTAATAACTTCTTTGAAAAGAGCTGATGGCTCCACAATATCTCCTGCAGATTGGAAAGGAAAAGTTGTGTTTCTTGATTTTTGGGCCACATGGTGCGGACCTTGTATTCGTTCCTTTCCAGGAGTTCAAAAACTCTATGATAAATACAAAAACAATCCAAATGTTGTATTTGCCATTATCAATGTATGGGAACGCGTGGAAGATCGTTTTGCTTCGGTTCGTGCATTTTTAGATAAAAACACATATACATTCCCGATCTATTATGATCTTAAAGATGAACTGGTGAAAGGATATGGTGTAACTGGTATTCCGTCAAAATTCATTCTCGACAAACAAGGCATTGGTCGGTTCATGGAGGTTGGTTTGGAAGAAGAACAAACATTCATTGATGAAACCTCAATGAAAATTGATGCATTATTGGTACAATGAGAAGGAATTATGTCTGACTTGACTTCTGAGATAAAAAGACGCAGAACAATTGCGATTATATCTCATCCCGATGCCGGAAAAACTACATTGACAGAGAAACTCTTGCTGTATTCAGGTGCCATCAGAAGCGCCGGTGCAGTAACGGGAGGAAAGCATAGATCGACCACATCTGATTGGATGAGTATAGAACAGGAACGGGGCATTTCCGTTTCTTCAAGTGCAATGCGTGTAGAATATGATGAGTGCTTATTAAATATTCTTGATACGCCCGGTCACCAAGACTTTTCAGAAGATACCTATCGGACATTGATGGCCGTTGACTGCGCTATCATGTTGCTTGATGCAGCCAAGGGCGTCGAAGAGCAAACGGTTAAACTTTTCAAAGTCTGTAGAGATCGTGGAATACCAATCATAACATTCATCAATAAAATGGATAGACCTGCACTCTCGCCATTTGAATTGATGGATAATGTAGAAAAAGTCCTGGGTATAACCGCCATACCATTGACATACCCTATAGGCGACGGACCAGGATTTAGAGGTGTCTATGAGCGTTCATCAGGAATTTTGCATTTATTCGAAAAAACCGAAGGAAACAAGTATCGAGCACCAGTAAGCACGAAAGGTATTCATGATCCCGGTTTCAAATCATTGATAGGTGAGGATGCTCATGCGAAGTTCATTGAGGAAATTGAACTTGTCGAAGCAGCATTGCCTGCATTTGAACATGAAGCATTTCTTCAAGAAATCATAACACCAGTGTTTTTTGGAAGTGCCATCACAAATTTTGGTATTGAAAACTTTCTGCAGTACTTGATTGATTTAGCACCTCCTCCACAAGGAATGTCATCATCACAAGGATTGATAGAACCTGATGCAAAGTTCTTTTCAGGTTTTGTATATAAAATGCAGGCAAATATGAATAAAGCGCATAGGGATCGCATTTCATTTTTTAGAATTGTGAGTGGTGTTTTTGAAAGAGGAATGACTGCAAAACATCCACGAAGCGGAAAAGAAGTAAAGATCAATTATCCATTTCAGATATTCGGTCAAGACCGAGACATCATCGATATTGCTTATCCAGGTGATGTGATAGGACTCTCAAATCCGGGAACATTTCTGGTTGGTGATGTTTTGACTACAGGACCCGATTTTACCATCCCGCAATTCCCTCGATTTGCTCCTGAGATATTTGCTAAATTATATCCTGCTTCCGGCTCTTTCAGTAAGAGTTTTCGAAAGGGTATTGAACAATTGGGAGAAGAGGGCGTTGTACAAATCTTCAGTGATGCACAACATTCGCCAACACCACTTATTGCAGCTGTGGGAGAATTGCAATTGCAGGTATTTCAAGCAAGAATGGCATCCGAATACAATGAACAAGTGAAATTGGATAGATTGCCATTTACTCGAATGCGATGGCTTGGCTCTGAGGTGAAACCCTCCAGCCCAACATTGACCTTTGCTTTTGATGATGCAGATAGAGAAGTGATTCTGTTCAAGAATGACTGGGAGATAGGATATCATGCAGATAGAACCGAAGGTCTAATCCTCCTTGAAAAACCGCCGATTACATAAAAAAAAGCCCCGGAAGGGGCTTTTGTTGTTGTGGTGAAAGCGGGTTGGGTAAATTGTGAGTATATTCACAATTATGCTTTCAGTAGTCTATAACCATGCGAGTTAATATAATGTTCCCGGCTTTGTTCTGCATCTTTTTACTATCCTCACCATTACTTCTCATTGCAGGTGCAGGAATACTGACCGAACCTACGGTAAAACCTTTCAATCATTCAATTTATGTGAATCCCCTTGGGAAAGATGTTGGGAATTCACTTGCGGATTCAATGACTCCGCTTAAAAGCTTTGATAGTGTGTTTTCAGTACTCAGAAAGAAAACAGATGGCTTATCCGGGGATCAATACTGCGTGGTATATATTTCGAAAGGAATGTACACACTTACCAAACCCATCGAGCAATTACAACAGGATATATATCCAGGCGGTGAGAAAAAAAGAACTTTGCACATTTCTTTCAAAGGTCTTGATGATTCAGTGATTATAGATGGTAGGAATATCAAAAGAATAGGTGGATATGGATTGCTTCATGTTTGTGGAAGTAATATAGAGATTTCACGATTGACACTTAGAAATGCACCATCTTTTGGTCTAGCGATAGGTCAGCCATTTGCAAGAAGCACGAATGTACTCATAAAAGACATTGAGATTGATACAACCTATTCACATGGTATTTCTCTTGGAAATGTAGATGCAAAGAATGAAGATACGGTTTTAATAAAGCAATGCAGATTTCATGAAACCAACATCATGAATGTAGGAGGGACTTCGAATCAATGGGGCAGTGCATTAAAACTTTTTGGAGCAAGACATGTCATGATTGATAATTGCCACTTCGAACATAATTGGAGTGAAGCAATTTCAATTAATAATAGTTCGAATGTGTCTGTTTCGGCTTGCACATTCTTAAATAATTATGCCCCATCTGTGTATTGCGATATCGCAGAAAACATAACCATTGAACGAAATTATTTTCTTGCTACTCAAGATACAATCATGTTCAAAAAAGGTAAAAGAGGGATGGTATCGATTTTGTTAAGTAGTGAAGCTTGGAACCCTTTGGCAATCGATCACAGGACCGGTAATATCGACATATATTCTAATGTCCACATAAATCAAAGTGGAGTATTGGATATATGGGAAGGTACCGTTTCATTTCTTCAAAAAGCAAGTATACGAGATGTACGATTTTCTTTCAATTCTGCATTCGGAATGTCTGCGGGCGAGGAATCAACTAATGCAGGCATCATCTCAATTAATTACTCAACTCCATTTCCATTGAATAGAGAAATCGAGAATATCTCAATCTATGCCAATATATTTTCAGTTAATGCAAATCTCTGGCCAAGAAATCTTTGGTTTAGAGGAGGCTCATTATTAGCCTCAAAATGTTCATTTACACATAATCGATGGAATGCCGGATTCCCCACTGTCGGTGAGTATTCAAATGATGATATTGCGGTAATGCCGGATACATTGGAGTGGGACAACATTGAATCCCCCATGTTTTTGAAAAAGGTGCAATCACTCAATCATGTGCAAAAGGATTTCTTTGGAAGAAAGCGCGGAGTGCCATACAGCAATGTGGGAGCTTTTGAATTCTCTGTTTCAAAGATCGAAGATGATTATCATGCCGATGAAATATCCCTCGGAATGAAATTCTATCAAAAGGAAATTGTAGAAATACCTGAACAGTGGGGAAATGGAAATATCGTATGTATTGACATGAGGGGCAGGGTTTTTGAGTTATCACAAAACATGAATGGTACAATACAATTACCATTTGCAGGTTATTTTCTTCTCTTACCAAAAATCACTACTTCAATCATCCTAAAAAGCGGCGAATGATTCTCCCTAAACCATGAAAATATTTTGTGAGTCTTGCTAGAAGAATTACAAATATTGAACAATGCCTTGTGTTTAAAAACAATACATCAAAATGTGTATATCGTGAGAAGACAATACACGCGAATCCCAAAGACTTCATGCGATTGATACACTCAATAACTTCGCGTTCCAATTGCATTTCTGGTATGAAGTCGTGGAATTCAACAGTTATCTGAGGTATTGATTGCAATAGTTTATCACTCATTCCTCGAAAGACATCTATTTCAGCTCCTTCAATATCCATTTTGAGTAAATCAATCTTTTTGATTTCAAAACGATTCATGAAAGAAGGAATAGAAATCGTTGGGACGATGATTGTTCCAACATGATCTTCGGATTTTAAACGAAGGGAATTTGATTCAGGATTTGAAGAAATATGGAATTCCATCGATCCATCTTGTGAGCCGGCAGCAAAGTGATAAGCATGCAATTGTTCACTTTGTCTAATTCCCTCATAAAGATCAGGCATTGCCTCAAGAACATGGCATGTACAACCATGTTTTTCATTCAATATCGAGCTGAACTCGCCTTTGTGCCCACCCAAATCAAGAATGACGCTCTCTGAGTTTAACAGTGAAGCATATATATGATGACCGCGTATGCAGGGAAAAGCCATAATCTTGGATGTACTCGTAAAATGATATTCAAATTAGGGTATTATTGACAATCACCAAAAAGGTGTATGAGACATGGAATTCCAAGCACACAGGTCTCTCCCACCTTTTTTGTAAATTTGCATCAACTTTGGGATTCCACTATGCGGATGGATATCATATCATGACGGTAAAGAAATTTATACTTCTCAGCATCGGGGCCATGCTCTTAGGGATAATCGGTCTATTTACCTATATCTCACTCTTCATTGTTGATGAATTACCATCTTTCGAACAGTTGGAGAATCCTCCTCAGGAACTAGCAACACGAGTATTTAGTGCCGATGGGAAACTATTGGATATGTTTTACATCAAGAAGCGTTCCTATATTCCTTATGACAGTATTCCTGATGATGTAATAAATGCACTTATAGCAACTGAAGATCGTGCATTCTTTGATCATTGGGGAATTCATCCAATGCGTATCGCAAAAGCATTCGTAAAGAATATCATAGCATTCAGGGCAAAGGAAGGAGCCTCGACGCTTTCGCAGCAATTGGCGCGGAATTTATTTTTGAATCGTGAGGTGAGCCTTACTCGTAAATTAAAAGAAGCAATCACAGCCGTAAAGATAGAGCAGACTTACACGAAAAAAGAAATTCTAGAATTGTATTGCAATACAGTGTATTTCGGTAAGGGAGCTTATGGAGTGCAAGTTGCATCGGAATTATATTTCAAAAAATCACCCAAGCAATTGACTACGGCCGAATGTGCCTATTTGATTGCATTGCTCAAAGGACCAGAGAATTATTCGGCAATCGGCAATTATGAAAAAGCATTGAAACGAAGAAACCTCGTACTGTCAATGATGGCTGATATGGGATTTCTCGAAGAACAACAATACTATTCCTCCATTATGCAGCCAATTTTCATCAATCGAGGTCGATTGGGTATGAAGGATGAATCTATAGCTCCTCATTTTGTGGAAATGGTACGTCAATCTTTGGAAAATGATGATTCGTATAATTTGCAGAACATTAATCTCTACAGAGACGGACTTGTGATTTTCACGACATTGGATTCAAGAATTCAGCGAGCGGCCAATGAAGCTGTTCGCGAACATCTGACCGGCTTTCAGGAAACTTTTCGTAAAAACTGGAGTTGGAAAGGCAGGCAAAAGCTTCTGACTTCGCTCGTCAAACAAGCAGTGATGGAGAAGCCTGAATATCTCAGTTTGACAGATCCGGCAAAAAAAGACAAAATGATACAAGAAGCAATGAACAATCCTCGTTTTGTTGATTCGGTAAAGTTAAAGGCCACAACCATTCAAACGGGTGTGAATGTGATAGACCCACGATCCGGACATATTCTTGCCATGGTGGGATCTTCTCCAGAGGGGATTGCATTGTCAGGTGATTCTCGCTATACACTCAATCATGCTGTGCAAATAAAAAGACAACCCGGATCATCTTTCAAGCCTTTCGTGTATGCAAGTGCAATGCTTAATGGAATGACACCGGAAAGTCAAGTTGAGAGTGGTCCTTTTGAATATGCATTGCCATCGGGTGGTGTATGGAAACCAAGTGGTTCTTCTAGTGGACCAATTTCTTTGGCTGGTGGATTACGATATTCTATCAACACAGTCGCAGCTCGGCTTATAACAGAACACACATCCCCGCATGAAGTGATTGGATTAGCTCATCGCATGGGAATCAAATCTGAACTGGATCCTTTTCCTACTTTAGCACTTGGTGCAGAGGAAGTGACTCCATTGGAGATGACCTCCGCATTTGGAACTTTTCTCAATCATGGTATCAGTGTGGAGCCTACATTCATACAAAGAATCGAAGATAAGCGTGGAAAATTGATTTATCAACAATCACGAGTGATTGAGTTGGTAGATGCGCTTAATCCAAAAATTGCTATAAACATGATTAAGATGATGAGAGGAGTAGTAACCGGAGGTACTGCAACATCAATCAAATCATATTTCAGTTATGATGCTGCAGGAAAAACCGGAACTACCAATGATTATGCAGATGCTTGGTTTGTTGGACTCACACCTCAATTGACTGCAGGTGTTTGGGTGGGATTTGATGATAGGCGCATCAAATTTACAGGCTGGTATGGTCAAGGTGGAAAAGCCGCGGCTCCGATATGGGGGAGAATGATGCAAAAGGTTTATTCCACACCTGGAATCAGTTATCGTAAAAAAAGTTTTGGACTTACGCCTGTTGATTCTTCTGAAATATCCGATGGTGATTTTCAGGAAAATAAAGTGCCCAATCAAGTTGCGCAACCAGAAGAACAGTTATGATACAACAAGAATATCCTACATTCATAGATTCCGTTGGGCATGAAATAGCAGTTGGCACTTTCTATTGCATAGGTAGAAATTATGCAGCACATGCACGAGAAATGGGTGCTGAAGTTCCAAAATCTCCTCTTGTGTTTCTGAAACCACCAGCTGCATTTATCCCTTTTGAAAATGCAGTGCTTCATAGACCCAACTTTTCATCCGAAATGCACCATGAAGTTGAAATAGCAATTGTTATTGGAAATGACATTCCTCTTCATTGCACCACAGATTTTGAACCTTATATTGCAGGATATGGGATTGCCTTGGATCTCACATTGCGCGATGTACAACAGAAGGCAAAAGAACAAGGAGGTCCGTGGGCATTAAGTAAAGGATTTCGACATTCAGCTCCGGTTTCCAAGCTTGTTTCATTCGATACATATCCGCATTTGACTTTTTCTTTGTCAGTCAATGGTGAAGTTCGTCAGAAAGGAGATACCGCCTTGATGGAAAGGTCATTCGAATCCTTGATTGCGTATTGTCATTCGGTTTTTTCACTTCGAGAGGGTGATTGCATACTAACGGGAACTCCCGAAGGTGTAGGCCCATTATATGCAGGAGATACACTAACTGCAACCATTGATGGATATCTCTCAACACATTGCACCATTGCCTGATAATCCCCAACTCACTATGAATCTTTCGTATTCCAAAGCCATCTTACTTGCCCTTAGTTCCTTCTTGATGATCGGCTGTTCAAGTCTTACCAATATGGGAGGCATTGAGCAGATGATTACAAGAACGGAGAAAGACATTTATACCAGAACTCTTCGTGATACCGCTGTTATTGATGCTGTACGTAATGCTCCGGGGCAAAGAGACAATGGCATTGTTTATCCAACATCCCGTATTGTGGAAATGCGAAGAGATGTAATGCAGGTGGATAGTTCAACAACAAGGGAATATCCAAATTTCATTCGGATTGGACTTATAGAAACAATTGGTACAGTTGGTGGTGGATCAATTGCAAATTCATTGAATGCAGGTTTATTTGGAATTTATGGCTATTTCAACAGAAATTATGATCGTAAAATAGTAGGCTCAGAAAGTAAAGTATTTGCAGGTGCAATTCATCGACTTGGAATATTGGAAAAAAGACTTCGTTGGTTTAATGATGATCCTGATTGGACTTTAGGGACACATTATTATGAGTCAATAATCGGTGATAGAGATCCATTGAATCAATTGACCGGCATTGCTCCAATCTATATCCGCAAACGATTCTTTTTTAAAGAGTCTATACCATATGTTGCCGTGACTCCGGCAATCGGATTTTCACTCTTTCCTGATCCATATGTCAATATTAGTGTTTCGGGTGATCTTGGTTCTATTGGTGGTTTGAATCTACGAACCTATCTTGGAGTTGCAATCCCATTTGGTGCAAAAAATATGATTCCTTATGCCGGTCTTGGTACTTCTTTCCTAGATTTCTTGAATAGAGTTCCCGAAACTGAGAAAGAATGGAAGTATCATGAGCATTCCGGTTGGCAAATAGGCATGGCATCGGTCATGGGCGCTTTATCAAGTGCTGATAAACCATTTTTCGACCCAAATACAAATACTCCATTCAAAGGAATCATTGCAAGGATTGCACCAGTTACGTTGTTTTTGCCCATTGCAAATAACAAATTGACAATTGGTACATCGATGTTCAATCTATTATTGTTTGGTCAAAGAGAAGGTGGAATAGGTGTATTGCCAATAAGATTGGGTTATTGGCAGAATATCATTTCTCAAGATGCTTCCATCGAACCCTTTTTGGAGTATAATTATTATCCAACAAATATGGTCCATATGGGAGTAAAGGCAGCATTCAGAGTAAGCAATCAAATCAATGCGTTCTTGCAAGCGGGATACTCATCCGGATCTCAACTTACTAATCTTGGTAGTGACTTCAGAAATTTAGGTGATTTTGACATTTACTATATCGGCATCGGCATTGGACTCTATGATCGATTGTTCTATCGTGATGAATTGCGTTATGATTGATCATTATGATATATATTCACTTGCAAAACGATTATCGCTTATCATCGTAATTGCCATAAGTTTCACACTGAACGGATGTATGGAATATGTTGAGGGCTTTCTTCCGCCTGCTCCGGATACTTTTGAATGGAGAAGTGGTTTCTTTGTAAAATGCAACGGAAAAATACTCTCGCCTCTTGAAACTGTTAATGTGAATTATGAAAATGGATATGTGATGGGGGAAAAAGGTAAGGTTGCTATTTCCGTACCCAGAATCACTGATTATCGATTGCTCATGAATGCAACAGTTCAGCAAGGTGATGGAGTGAGAATTATTCTTAGAAAGACAATTCATGAAGAGCAAAAGCAAGCTGGTATTACCCTCGATTATTCTACAAAAGGAATCATCATTAAAGATGGAGAGCGCTTGGTGATGCAAACCGACACCATTAAGGCAAACCCCGGAAGCGAGGAGTTGATCAAGATCGACTCAGAGGGAAAAACCATCAGAATTGAGATAGGTTGCTCAAAACCATGTATATTTACAACCGAAAAACTTGGAACCGAATATGTTCTGACAAGTACATTACCCGGATCAAGAGTTGCTCTCAATGGCCTAGAATTCATACCATTACGTTTGACAAGACCAAGTATTCGATGATTATGATGAATCTTTTAACCTCTCTTTGCATGTGCTTGGTTGTTATTGCTTGCTTTTCAGTACAAGTGGTTGGGCAAGTAACGGGAGCTATCAAACTCCCCAAGCCCGGCATCATGAAGCCCGGCGAATATGATACAACTGCCATAGACAAAGCCGAATTAATGGCAAAAGAAACACTGGGTATGGTGGAAACCCCAATAGATCCTGCAACATATATTCTTGGTCCAAATGATATTCTGACCTTGTTTATAGCTCCAATTCTCTATAAACCCGAAATTCCCTCAAATGTTGATATACCTGTTTCACCGGATGGTCGACTCGTGATCCCCGGTATAGGTGCAATTCATGTTGGAGGTATATCCATAACTGATGCTGAAGAACGAGTTCGGGAGGAAGTAACCAAAATCCTGAAAACCAATGGTGTTTCTCTATCCCTTAGAAAAATGAGGACGTTCAAGGTTTTCGTTCGTGGGGCTGTCCGAAAGCCCGGTATTATACCAGCTACACCAGCAGATCGTGTTTCTGAAATCATTGATAGAGCAGGAGGGCTGATGTTTGATGCATCTATGCGCACTATCACTATCACAAGATCAGTTGCAAAGGAAATATCAACTTCAATTCCTGTCGATCTTCATGACTTTTATTTCAAGGGTGATAAATCCGGTAATCCATTCCTTAATGGAGGCGATGTAATATTTGTGCCTGCCCAATCCTCCACGCATGTCTATGAGATTGATGGAGAGGTTGGAAAGCCGGGCATGTTTGAATTTAAAGATGGAGAGATGCTTTCGTCGGCACTGCTTTCTGCAGGTGGCTATCTCGCAACAGCAAAGTTGGATTCAATTGAAATTTCAAGATTCAATGAAGATAATCGCACAATCAAAACATGGTTTGTCGATGCATCTGATATGGATCCGAAAACAATGAAGTGCAAAGCAGATATTCCTTTGGAAGCAGGTGACAGAATTGCTGTTCGAAAAAAATATAATTGGAGAAAACCACATACTGTTGTGATTACCGGCGAAGTAATGAATCCCGGTCATTATGCCATAGATCCTGAATCCGTCGATGTTCATCAATTGATTGAAAGAGCCGGTGGATTTACAAAAGATGCATATCCTCCTAGTTCTCTTCTTATAAGACAAAGCGATGACAATAATGTCTACGATATTGAATATTGGCGTTTGGTGGCACTACCACCTGATGCTTTGTCTGATCGTGAAAAGGCGTTCATGCGTGAAAAAAAACGCGAAATACGAGGAATGATCGCTGTTGACTATGCATCAGGTTTTTCAAATAAGAATATTCAATTACATCTAGAGCATGAGGATTCAATTCACATTTCGAAAAAGAAAGATTTTATAAATGTATTCGGGAAAGTAAAAAATCCTGGACGAATCAAATTTAATCCCCGATATTCATATCAAGATTATATAAAATCAGCCGGTGGATACTCCACGAGAGCCGATGAGGATGAAACTCTGGTTCTTAAGCAAAGAGGGGAACAATTTCTAGCCGATGATGATGAATATGAATTACAACCTGGGGATCAAATACTTGTGCCGGAAGTTCCTGAGTCAACTTTGACATTCTCGCAGATTCTGAGTATGGCATTGACTATCACTGCCCAAATCATCACGGTGGTCGGTGTTATTTATACACTTTCACAACAATCAAAATAATATTCATGATGGATTCCGGACAAAATAGCATCACCATAATTTCTTTTCTCAAGCAACATGTGAGAAGAATAGTCATTATAGCATGTGCTTCCGGTTTGATTGGATATGGAATGAGTTGGATCATTCCGCATACATATGTATCCACAGTGATGGTGTTGCCGGCGGAACAAAAAAATTCTGGTATGGGACTTGCTTCTTTATTGTCCGGTTCGCTTCCAAGTGGTCTAGGAGGTATGATTCCCGGTTCTGATGCAAAGAATAGTTTTTTGTCTCCTGAAATTGTATTGTCCCGATCACTTGCAGAATCGATAGTCCAATCCAAAGCACTCGATACATTCTCTCTCTTCACTACTATTCTGCAAGAGGAAAGAGTTGAAACGATTCAAGAAGCATTGAACATTGATACTAGGCGTAGCGGGATTGTGATCATTGAAGCTCAATGGTCCACTCAATATTTCCCAGCATATGACATAAAAAGGCAAGCTGCAAAGATTGCTTCCATTATTGCAAATGCAGCTTCTGCAGGCATAGATGGATTGATAAAAAATAAGAGTATGACTTCGGCTAGAAGAGCGAGAATATTTATTGATACATTGTTATCTGAGAACAAAGTTGCTCTTGATTCTGCTTATACAGTTTTGCAAGTATTTCAGCAGCAAAACAAAGTATTAGAATTGGAAAATCAAGCCAAAGCTCTTGTCGAAAGTGCTGTTGCAGCTGGCGCTGAATTGTCAAAAGCTGAAATTGAATTATCCGTTGCTCAACAGCAATATCAGTCAGATGCACCTGCAATAGATTTGCTTCGCAAAAAGGTTTCTTCGCTTCGCACTCAATATGCAAAAGTTCAAAATGGTGGCGTTGCCCGAGATGCTTTCTCCATACCGTTTTCAAAATTACCCGCTTTATCCAAGTCATATGTGATGATGCTTCGTGATATCAAAATCATGGAACAAATCAATGCATACTTGCAATCGCAAAGGACGCAGGAGTATATACAAGAGATACGTGATGTTCCCGCTATTCAAATCATAGAATCTGGCATACCGGCAAGAAAACAAAGTTCTCCAAAGAGACTCGTATTTACTGTTCTTAGCATGTTTGCGGGTTTGGTGTTGACATTCGGATATGCTATATTAAAATCAATATTTACAACAAATCAACCTCATGAGGTGCCTCTTTCGAGAGGAGAATAGGGAAACCCGTGTGATTCGGGTACGGTGGCGCCGCTGTGTTCTGCTTTAAAAGCAGGAAGTCAGAAGACCTGCCTCATGATATCATCATTGTCGTCTAAAGACATCATTCGCGCTCTACGAATGAGATGGATTGCATCATTGTGTTCTTCACCAACATGAATTTGTTGGTTACTCGCAATGTGGTCTCCTATCTCTTCCGGGGCATAATTATAGGAGCCAACATGAAAAGCCTTTCTTTCCTTTGCAGCATTTTCCTTTTTTGTTCTAGTCTATCTTCCAAAGAACCCCAATTGATACCAACGGGATATCAGCCACTGGCAATTCATGCAGTTGCAGATACCATCCATGTATTTTGTAATGGCAATGATATTGACTTTGACGGCGTATATGAACCCTTGTCCGGAGAGAAACCTGCCATGTGGTATATATATGATGCAAACACCAATGTACCTGTGAAAGCCATAATAATGCAGAATGGATATTTTGACGTACCTTTCAGACCCGGTTTATCTTCCACACGATTATACCTTCCTCGTCAAAACAAGATAGAAGTTTATGACTTATCAACACAAGAGCTGCTTGACTCATCGCTATTGCAATTACCAGATAAAAAGTCAAAGATTACCGGCATTCATGTTGTCAGTACTCAGCAGTCTGGTGTGAGTAATGATGTTGCATTGGCACTTTCGCATAAAACTTCATTTACAGAGCCCGGGCAAATTGAAATCTACAGTCTAATATCAAGACAAACATTACTTCAAAAAGAAGTTGGCATCAATCCGCAGATGATACGGACATATAAGAATTTGTTGGGTCAGATGGAATTTGCTGTATTGTGTGAAGGAACATTTGGTGGCAGAAATTCTGCTTTGTATGTGATTAATACTGCTTCTGGAACCGGAGAACCAAATATGACCATTTTAGAGCTTGGCGATACAGGCAATCATTTTATTATTCAAGATCAGCTCGCTTTGACTGTCATGAATGGTTCGCATGAAATAATCCCGGTAAATCTTGCAACAAAAACTGTTCTCCCGAGTATATCTGTGGGAACAAGCGGCTATGATGGCCCACGAGAAATTATCGTTGATACTATGGCAAATAGAGTCTATATATCAACCTATGCTTCAGATATCCGTATAGGCTCATTCACAGATGGTACGGTTATCGGGCAATGGTTTCCGAAAGGTAAACCAGAAGGAATGGCTTTCATAAAAAATTCATTATGGGTATGCAATGCTTTCAAAAGTGGCGATTATGTACCAGACTCTACTATAGCCCTATTTACACTCGATGAATCGACATCCATTCAAGAAAGGGCCGAATTATCTTTGGAAGCAGATATTTCCATGCATGAAGGAATTTGCATAATAAAGTCACAATTGGAAGGTGAAGACATTGATTATACAGTGATGAATACAAAAGGTACAGTGGTTTCACAAGGAACATTCAATGGCAAAGAACATAGATTGTCATTTCTAGGCTTACCCTATGGTGTTTATGTGATTACTCTCAATTCATCAAAGCTTTCTTCGAGCACATTGGTGATATTCAGGGATTAATCGATCAGGTATCAAGTTTCTCACTGAAAAGGGAAGAATTATGGTATTTTTGCACATCGTTGATTTCTACCCGGAATGAGAATGGATTTGTATTTTTTAAGACATACGACCGTTGCCGTTGATAATGATGTGTGTTACGGTCAAACCGAGATTCCGGTTGCTTCAAGTTTTTTACAAGAGGCAGCTGATACCATGAAATTGGTTCCTGATAAAATGCATGCCGTGTATTTTTCAAGCCCTACTCGACGTTGTATACAATTGGCTGAATTCATCAGTAAAAGACCTGCTATGCAGGATGATCGTTTGGCTGATTTGAATTTTGGTGCATGGGAACGAAAAAAATGGGATGAAATTGAAGAACAGCAATTGGAATCTTGGATGAGTGATGTCATATATCAAGCACCACCAGATGGTGAATCATATGAGCAATTGATATTGAGAATCAAAGATTTCTTTGAAGAAATCATTATGAAGAATTATAAAACAGTGGTCATTTCAACTCATGCGAGTGTGATACGAGCTATTTTGTCTTATGTTCTGGAGATTCCGTATCATCGTACATTCGACATGCAAATCGCTTTCGGGAGCATTACAAAAATCAGTGTAGATGGTCAGTCGATAACCGTAGAATATATCAATCGAGTGTAATCATATATGTCCATGCAATCATTGTACGATGACTTTGCGGAAGAATTTGTTTCTTCTGATTCAAGGCAATCAAATACCATGGCCGATTGGTTGCTGATCATGGTAACCACATTGTTGTTTGCCATGGGTTTGATTTCCATTTATAGTGCGACATATGAAGCCGGAATGAGTGAGTATTTCACTAAGCAATTGCTATTCGGTGTAGTTGGTGCCGGTATAATGTTGTCAATAATGTTCATGCCGGAACGATGGCTTTTTGATTATGCATATATCTTTTATGGCTTGGTAATGGTATTGCTGATAGCTGTAATTGTTGTTGGGAAGACAGTCTATGGGTCAAAAAGTTGGTTGACTATTGGACCGTTGACATTCCAACCTTCGGAATTGGGGAAAATCGCCACTTTGCTTGCCGTTGCACGCTCTATTTCGGCACGGGGACGAGATCTGAGTTCATGGAGTGATTTGATTGTTCCCATTCTTTTGTTTGTAGTGCCAATAACACTCATCATGTTGGAGCCTGATTTCGGAAGTGCCTCTGTTTATGGCGTTACTTTACTCGGAATCATGTTTTGGGGTGGTGCAAATCTGCATCTTATCACATTTCTTGTGTGCGCACCTATCTCTATCATCATGGGTTTCATTGGAAGGGAATGGGTATTTCTATCTTCACTCTTCAGTGCTTCAATTCCAATGTTTTTAAAGAGAGATTTGATGAAAGCACTTGCGATGTTGCTCGTATTTATTGCAATAGGCTTTTCTTCTCGTTATGTATATGGCGTATTGAAACCTCATCAGCAAAGTCGTATTCAAACATTTTTGAATCCAGATAATGATCCTCGTGGACGTGGTTATCATGTGATTCAGTCCATTATGGCTGTTGGTAGCGGAGGACTTACGGGTAAAGGCTTCTTGCATGGTACTCAGACGCAACTGAGATATATCCCCAAGCAGTGGACTGACTTCATTTTCTGCGTTCCAACTGAAGAGTTCGGTTTTGTTGGGGGAGTGATTGTCATTGGTCTTTTGGCAATTCTGATTATGCAATGTTTTTCAATTGCCAAGCAATCCGGAAATCCCTTTGGATCAATACTAAGTGCATCGGTAGGTATTATCTTTTTCTACCATGCAACGGTTAATATCGGTATGGCAATTGGTGCATTTCCAGTCATGGGCATTCCCTTGCCATTTCTCAGCGCTGGTGGATCTTCTCTTGTCATGAATATGGCATCTGTGGGAATTGTACTTAATGTGTACAGAAATCGTAGGAAAGTAGGTAGAGTTAAACTCTGATCAATCTTTTGTGTTATTGATCACTTTGTTTTTGATACCGGCAATAAGCGGGGGAGAAATACTGATATTGCGAATACCCATGTGAATGAGTTTATTTGTAGCATCAGGGAAGCCGGCGATTTCCCCACAAATCGAAACATCTTTTCCAGCAGTTTTGCAAACTTTCACAATCTTTCGTATGAATCCAAAGACTGCAGGATGAAAAATATCATAAATTTCCGCCACATGCTCATTGATGCGATCCGCTGCAAGTAGATACTGTGTAAGATCATTTGTCCCTATACTGAAAAAGTCACAGTGTTTGAAAAATGAGCGAATCTCCAAACCCGCAGCAGGAGTTTCGATCATAATGCCGAATGGCATGAATTGATCAAACCGTATTCCTTCATTTGTTAGTTCTTGCCGACATTCTTCAAATACTTCTTTTGCCTGTAATACTTCGGAAACATTTGTGATCATTGGCAACATCAATTTGATGTTTTTTGAAGAAGAGGCTTTGAGAATAGCTCTCATCTGCGTTTTCAAGACATCTTTTCTTTTGAGAAGATAACGAATCCCTCTTACTCCGAGAGCAGGATTAGATTCGCTCGGCAACCCTTCGGCAAATTTATCTGAACCAATATCGAACACGCGTATGGTGCACCATTCAGGGTATACCTTTTGAGCACAAGAAGAGTACCAATCCACTTGGGTTTGTTCATCGGGAATTCTTCCATAACGGGCAATTTGGAACTCAGTTCTAAGAAGGCCAATACCTTGAGCTCCGTTGCCTATGGCTTCTTCGATATCGGAAATGGAATCAATATTCGCACTTATAGTGATATGTGTTCCACGTTTGGTATCAGACGCAATGTGAGATAGTTCACCCAATTCTTCCCTTAACTTGGCTTCTCTTTCAGTCTTTTTATGATATGTGCTTTGTGTTTTTTTGGTTGGATTGACAATCACAAGACCTTCATTTCCATCAATGATGATGGAATCTCCGGTTTTTACTTTATGAACGATATCATTAATACCAATAATTGATGTCATTGAAAGAGAACGAGCAAGAATCGATGCATGCGATGCAATGCCACCGATTTCAGTGACAAATCCTTTGCAATGTTCCTGTTTGAATGTCATGATATCAGCTGGAGTTATTGATGTGGCAAACACAATGCTTTGCTCATCTACTTCATGACTGATTGTTTTTTTTCTCAAAGCAGACAGTAACTGAGAGCTTACATGATCGAAGTCAACGGCACGTTCACTGAGAATGGGATCTTTTGTTAGCAAAAAGAAGTGCTTCTGCGCATTAAAATTATGGAAGATTGCATTTTCTGCTGAATATCCTTCCTTTATCTTATTGCGAATCGCCTCATGCATGAAGGAATCTGAGAGAATCATCGAATATGTCTCAAGTATATGAGACATGGACGGAAATTCATTCTTGCTAAGCTGAATGATATTGTTGAATTGCTGTTCGCTTTTTTGGACGGCTTGAGCAAAGCGATTTAACTCAAACGGAATCTGATTGGAAGAAATATGCTCTTCATATTCACTTATGAGATCATTGTGTATAACTTTCGCTTTACCGAATACAATTCCTCTCGAAGCGGGAATTCCATGATATCGCCGCTCTTTTTTGGTATCACTATGTTGTACGCTTGAAGGCAAAAATCTATTCCTTTACAAAAAACATCATTGTATGTATTTCAGTAATTGCACACCATTATTGGTTCGAATTGACACAATATACATACCGCTTGGCAACTTTGGAAGTTCGACTTCTCGTAACTCTCCTGTATTGACCCAAAATTGTTCACTGTAAACAGTTGCGCCGCTAAGGTTATATATGTGAATCAGAGCTTGCGAAAATTCGGCTGATTGGATAGAGAGATATACTTCATCGCCAAAACCTCGAATTTTAGCCATTGAGGATGCATGTTGTAATTCATCAATGGATAAATATATGCCTGAGGCAGAATCTGCTTCAAGCAATACATCTGAACGTGGATCAATAATTGCTTTTTTCAATGGCGACTGCAGTTTGATATACCCTTCGTGAGATAGGGAATTCATTACTGTTTTGTAATGTGTAGTATCTTTCTCACCTATGAATGAAATTGTCAGAGGAATCTGGAATATTTCAGGTACATCTTTTCCTGACTGTGTTTGACGTATAACAAAATGTATAAATGGTTCATTTTTCTCATTACGATGTTCGCGCAATACAGTGAATTTCAATTGTGGATGTCCGCGTTTCATCAACCATTGATCAAAGTATGTGTCATATGGTACAGCTGGATTAGGTGCCAGAGTTTTGAACATCTGCTTAAATTGTTCTGTATTTGCATTTCCATATGCATAGGTTTTTAGATAGGTACGGAGCACGGGGTAAAATACAGAATCACCAAGCATGGTTCGAAGCATATGATATACCCAACTTGCTTTTGCATATGATGTTGCATAATTGAATACATTTTCGATTGGTATACCATATATCGGCGGTTGGAGATTTCCCGCATTGATTCGGATATAATCATTCCTTTTGGTTTTCATCATTGCAATGTATTCCGGATAACCACCCCATGTTTCATACCAAAGAGCTTCGCCCCAAGTACCCGCACCTTCATTCAACCAAATTTCTCCCCATGTCTCACAAGTGACCAAATCCCCAAACCATTGATGCATCACCTCATGAGCTAATCCATTGCTAGACCACCCCCTAAGCCATGTTCGGTTTATTGTAGACATACGTTGATGTTCCATTCCGCCCGCCCAAAACGGTTGTGCTGCTGTATGACCATATGTTTTGAAGGGATATGGTCCGAAAAGAGGGATATATCCAGTGATCATGCTTGGAGTATAGCTCAATGCATGTTGAGCATTATACTCGCTGCCATCTGTTTTCTTGCCATCATAATCTTTTTTCCAAACATAATTGTAAATCGGAATAGAATCATTGGAATTCGGAATCTTTGCCCATAGAGTAAAATCAACAAAACGTGACGCATTGACTACCATTAGATAAGTTGGAATCAACGTTGTATCATAGAATGAAAAGTCTCTATACAATGAATTTCCGGATTCACTTCCGATCTGAATTGAGACAAGGTCACCATTTGATGTAACACGTATATTGTCTTTATCTGATAATGTAGAATCAAAAGGAACGCGCACTGTTATTCTAGCTCTTGCTTTATCGTTAGGGCTGTCATTGC
>SXZI01000034.1 GCA_005788035.1 Bacteroidota bacterium | reverse complement strand
CTGAGGGGAATGAAGAACTCACCCCGTCACGCTCCGCGTGCCACCCCTCTACTCTTGGGGAATGAGAAATCTTAACCCAATATCTTCACACATTCTCCCACATGTGCGCATATAACATCGGCTTCGGGAATATCAGAATAATCACCAACTAGGATAGTTCTTGTTCCGGCATGTTTGCCTGCTTGTGCATCGGAGATACTATCACCGATCATCCAGGAAGAGGAAATATCGATATCAAGTTTATTCGCAGCATCGATTAGCATGCCGGGTGCTGGTTTACGGCGCGGAGAGTTTGTTCCATCAAGGTCTGGACAAAATTCGATTGCATCAGGAGTAAAACCATGTTCTGCGAGAATGGCACACATATATGTATGAACATTGGCAAGATCTTGTTCGGTCATAAGCCCCTTGCCAATGCCTTGCTGATTGGTGACAATCACCGTGAGATAGCCATGTTCTTTTGCCCATGCGAATAATGACAGCGATTCCGGGATAAGTTTGAACGCTTCAGGTTTGGTGATATATCCACCGATAATGCGCTCATTGATTATTCCATCACGATCAAGAAAGAGTGCCTTGTTCATGAGTCCGCCTTTGATTTATGAAGTACATCAAGCAGTATAGAGTCAAGTTGAGTAAATATCGCATCCCATGAGAAATATTGCTCGATCAACGATCTGCCATTCTGTGCCATGCGAATGCGCAATGAATCATCTTTAAGCAATTGTACGGCATAATCATGCATTTCTTGAGAAGATTGAGCAATGAATGCATGCTCTCCATGCTTGATGGGTATGCCCTGCGCGCCGGATGGAGTCGTTATCAGTGCGCATCCCATAGCCAATGCTTGCAATGCTTTATTTTGAATGCCCGATGCTCCTTTGTGCGGATGAAGAAAAAGAGCTGATTGGTAAAAATACTCTTCAATATTCTTCACATCCGCATGAATATGGATGTGATTACTGTTCAAATCACGAATTGCTTTACCGGGACCCGACCCCACAATGGATAATTCCACATCTGGGAATTGTGCTCGGAGTTTAGGGAAATATTCTTTTGCAATGGATAATGCCATCATTGCATTCGCCAAGACATGTAATAGTCCCACGAATACAATTCCTTTTCTTGTACGCAATTGTTCTTCGCTTGATGCAGGCATAGCTTCAAGATCAATGCCATTCGTAAGAAGAGCATATGTTGCATCAGGCATAGAAGCATGCATTGCCTGTATGTCTGTTTCAGTGACACATGTCACACAATCAAAAGACTGCACCGTTGCAGGTTCATAATGCTTGAGCTTCATCACTTCCCATCGTCGAATCAATCGCTGAAGAATATTCGAAGTGGATTCTGCTGATCGAGATTGATATAATACTCGACAATCCTCTGCAATCAGAATCTTGGGGATGTCTATATGTTTGACATATTCTGCAGTACGCATGAAAAATGCAATTGCAAGATCATAGCGCTTATTCTTTAGCTCATTCTGAACCAAAGCATGAAATTCCGGCACATCATAGAAAGCAATTTCAAGAGGTTGATCTGTCCAAAGAGTTTTCAAGCTTCTCAGACCATTCTTCATTGCTGTTACAGTCACTGTATGCACCTTGATACCAAGATCGGTAATCGGTTTCAATCGTTCTTTGCTTGGTGGTTCGCCATGAATGCACGAAATCAATGTCACATTATGATGTTTTGATAAATGTCTCAGCAAATGAAATGACTTTATGCGATCACCACCAACCAATGGATAAGGAAATCGTGCGGTAAGAAAGAGAATATTCTTTTTGGAATCGACTTGCATCATGCTTGATCATCTCCTTCGGGCAATAATGCAAATCGTCCGGCAATCTGTTCTTGAATGGGATCCAAAAATCGCGATGGAGAACCGAGAACCATGCCACTTTCACGATCAAAAATGTCGATTGGATATAGCATGTATAAATGCTCCTTTGCGCGAGTGATTGCCACATACATCAAACGACGCTCTTCTTCGATATGCTCTTCATCAATAAGCGCTTTGTTTGGGGGAAACTTCCCATCCAAAGCCCATGGAATGAAAACGGTATTCCATTCGAGTCCTTTGGATGAATGTATCGTTGAAATCGTAAAATATTCATCTTCATTGAATTCTTCACCGGCTTCTGCTGATTCGGTGGGTGGTTCAAGCGCCATTTCCGAAAGCATGGTTGCGATGTCGGAATATCGTTCTGCAATCGTTGAGAATGTCTCGATATCTTTCCAGCGCTTGGCACTATCATCATGTCTTTTCCGAAGGATAGGACGATAAAACTCACCTGCAAGGTAAAGCTTTTCCTGAACAGTGATATTGGTATCTAACATCGAACGAATAAGAGCTATCAGGCGAAGAATTTCATCTTTGCCACGTTTGATATCATTCCAACCATGATCGATCGATACATGTAATATGCCTTCTGAGATTTTGTCTGTTATCTCTGAAGCAGTACCCGGTCCGACCCCTTCGAGAATTAAAAGTAATCGATGCCATGCTAAAATATCAATCGGATTATTCGCAACTCTAAAAAAAGCCAGCATGTCCTTTACATGAGCGGTTTCTATGAATTTGAATCCACCGAATTTTCTGAATGGTATTTGTGCTTTGGCAAGTTCAATTTCAAGATCGAATGACATATACCCTGATCGTACAAGAGCCGCCATTCCATTCATAGGTATGCCATTTTCTCGTAATTCAAGAATTTGTTGAACGATGAATGCGGATTGTTCTTGTTCATTTCTTGTGGAAATGATCATCGGCTTTTCTTCGGAAATCAAAGAACTGTACAATTCTTTTTTATATCCGAATGAGGCAGATTGCAAAACATGATTGGCACAATCGAGTATAGGCTGAACAGAACGATAATTCTGCTCAATCGCATATAGAGCACAATCATTGAAAAGGGCAGGGAATTCCAGAATATTTGCGTGATTTGCACCTCTAAAACTATAGATGCTTTGTGCATCATCGCCAACAGCCATGACATTTGCTCGCTTGCCGGCTAGACCTTTCACAATGCGATGTTGCAAGCTATTTGTATCCTGATATTCATCAATCATGATGAATTGATATTCTTTTTGCAATTGTGATGCAATATGAGGCTTGGTTTCAAGGAGCATTAACAGATATACAAGCAAATCATCATAATCCATCAAATGATGCTGTCTTTTATAGTTCACATACTGCGTGAACACATCAATGATTGCATCCTGTTCTTGGAGAAACTGAGGATATTGTTCGTGTAGAATTGATTCCACAGTCTTGCACATATTGACCGATAATCCATAAATCGTTGCAAGTGTATGCTTCTGAGGGAATCTTCGTTTGCTTTTATTGATGGTCTTCCGATTGCGAATAAGATTCATCGCATCTTCCACATCCGATTGATCAATCACTGAAAAAGTTTGGTTGAAACCAAGCTCTGGAGCGAAACGACGTAAAATGCGATGTGCAAAAGAATGGAATGTTCCACCATGTACTTTGTCACAGCGACCACCAAGCATGGTTGATGCTCTGCGAAGCATTTCAGAAGCTGATTTGCGGGTGAATGTTAGCAACAGAATATGTTCAGGAGGAATGCCGGATTCCACAAGACGAGCAAGCCGATAGACCAAAACGCGAGTTTTTCCGGTTCCTGCCCCTGCAAGAACAAGTGCAGGACCCTTCATATGGCATACAGCCGATAATTGTGACGGATTTAATTCTTGTTCATACGGTATCGTAAAATGGGGATGGCCATTCTTCGCTGTTGCATCCGCTGAAATGGATGTTTTTTGTGAACTGCGAAGGACGAGTTTTTTCATGGAGTGGAATCACGCAATGTCAGTGGTGCTTAGAATGGTTCTTCTTGTTGATCATCATCATCAAAGAGATGATCATCATCGAGCTCATCTTCATCAAATGCCAGTTCATCGTCAAATGAATCTTCATCATCCCAACCACCCGTGGCAAGATCAGATTCGAGGAATTCTTCCAATTGTTGAAGCATAGCTTCTTGAGACAATAACTTGATTAATGATTGAGCATGCTGTTCTGCATCTGCAGATGAGCAATTCCACACTTCCTCTTTCATATAAGCAGGAGTTTTTTTACCAATGGCCATCATTCCAAGTATGGCAGAGTGATTGGTTATGGTCGTGGTTGCATCTGTATCTGCATTTGTGGCTCGAACTTCGAATGTTGCAGGTTTATCACCTGTTGTCCAAATGATGTCGATATAGAAAAGATCCCCTTCGAAACTTTTCAAATGCTGTTTGTTCTTCATGACGATGCTTGAACTTGAATGAGTGGATTGCAATTATTGATGCTGCAAAGATACAAAAATGAGTAGAAAGCTCAAGGACCGAGAAGTTTATCACGCAAGGACTTATACTCTGGATCATCCTTGAATTCAAGGGCTTTGTCAATATGTTCGAGTGCTTTTTCGGTATCTTGTTGAGTGTGATAAATGATGCTTATATGATAGTTCACGATGCCATTGCGATCAATGTCTTGCATTAATGCTTTATTGAGTATGTCCAAGGCTGCCTGTACATTTCCCAATTTGAATTGCACCCATCCATAGGTATCAAGAAAAGAAGGATTGTCTGGATATTGAGAAACTGCAATGAGCGACATCCTGAGCGCTTCATTCAAATCTTGATTTCTTTCCGAAAGCGCATAAGCAAAGTTGTTGTTGTATGATGCATTCAAGCTATCTATGCGTAAAGCTATCCTATAGCAAGAATCAGCAGCACCATGCTGATTGAATGTATCATGTAAACTTGCGAGTTCTGCCCATGCATCTCCATCACTGCTATTTTTACGAACTGCTTCTTGCATGTGAGTAAATGCTAATTCATTTTTTTTATCTTGTATGGCTTTTATACCAAGCAAAAAAGGAAAAATGGATTGGTCGCTAAACTTTTTAGCATAGCGATTGCAGTGATTGATGAATAAAGTGCTTTCATCTATGCGTAATAATTCATAAGCAAGGCCAATGCTCTCTTGTATATGTGAAGTATCTGCAATTGACAAAGCGCGATCATGAAAGTATTGAGCCAATGATTGAATTCCCGCATGTTCAGCAAGGAGAGCACAAGAAACATTGGTAATCCATGACTTGGTACCTACCTTTTTGAATACATTGAGATGTGTTTCAATTGAAGGTGCATGATTGATAGTATCATTGGAAAGCAGTATCGTCATCAATAGGGATTGATAATATTCTTCGAGTTCTTGATCAAGTGAAGTAGGGAGAAATGACGTAATAGCGTTCAATGCCTCATCTATATGTCCATATAATTGATAGGCCTCAATAAGTAGGGAACGAGCATAGGCATTATCGGGATGAATTGCATGATGATTCCGCATGAGCTCTATATACTCTTTTTCCTTGTTCATGCGAACAAGCAGCATTCCATATCGTTTGACAATATCAGTTTCAAATCCCGTTGCATTTATCAATTTCTCAAAATAGATTTCAGATTGTTCCGGGTAGAGATATTCCGTCAGCCCTGCAAGTGCAAATAATGTAAGCTCATCATTGGGCTTGAGAATTTCAAGTTGCTGAAATGTCTTGAGCGCTTTATCATATTGCTCATGTTCAACATAATAATCCGCCAATTCCTCTCTGGCCGAAACTAGTGTTGAATCCAATGCAATAGCTTTCTCCATGAATTCTATTGCAAGATCTGTTTTCCGCATCTTGAAATAACATGTCCCCATTGAATAAAAGACCATTGCCGATGTATCCAAATGCAAGATGCGTTGATATGTTTTCAATGCAGCATCATATTCTTCATTCAATTGCTGTTCAGCGGCCTGTATATAGTAGTCGAGAATAATGCCTGCCATTCTTGTAGAATCTGCTCTCGACAAGGGAAGTGGTTTGCTTCTAAAAAAAGATGGGAGGGGCTTGACGATTCTTTTATTGGAGATATTGATTTGTGTTTCAGGAAGAGATGATGCACAACCCGCAATCATGATCATGGTAAAGATGATCAGTGCAATTCTGAAATATGATATGCTCTTTGTTTTCATTATCGATTTGAATTGAGCAAGCATAAAAAAACCCCGCTTGAAGCCAAGCGGGGTACAAGAACTTATTCTATGATCACTTGGAAGCAAGATCTTTCATCATTGCCGCATAGCCCTTTTTATCGAGCGTGCGCAATGCGCGAGCAGTTGCTTTTACGGTGATGAAACGACCTTCTTCTGGAATCCAGATGCGCTTCTTCTGAAGATTCGGAAGGAAACGTCTGCGTGTGCGATTATTTGCATGAGAAACATTGTTTCCGTAGCGGACGGTCGTACCAGTTAGTTCACAAACCTTTGACATTGTCGTATACCTTGATATAGAGGTGTTTTCATTTACTAATTCAGACTGCAAATATAGCAGATTATAACCATACTGACAAACAAATATCCTTTGAATATGTTTGCTTTATGGCGTTTTACGAGAATCTTCAGCAATGTTCAAGCGTCTAGCCAGACCCAATTTCATGGGAGAAAAGGATAAAATCGGCCTTCCGGCAGCTTTTTGGGCGGAAATCAGGATGGCATAGACAAGTCCGTGATGGACCCAGAATATCCAATTGATCCAATAATATGTAGAGAATGAAAATGCAATATGAGCTATCATAACATACGGTGCAATTGCGGTCAATGTCAATTGATCAGGAGACAGATAAGATCTGAATTCATCATTTCTAGATGCTTGCAATGTTTTTTTGAACAGATGTAGAAACAAAGTTGCATAGGCCACAAAACCAAGAATTCCTCTTTCTGCAAGCAATCCTGAATGCAAAGAATCCGAAAAGGAAATAGGATTCATTTTAGAAAAATACTCATAACATCCGGCACCAATTCCGGTTATGGGATATTCTGCCCAAATGGAGAATCCTTGAAAAATGGTTGACAATCTGCCGAAAAATGATTCTCCAACTATAGAGGTTCCTCTTCCGCCGCCGGTTGACAACACATCAACGATTCCACCGACCCTTTTTGTGAATAAATCAAAAACGCTGATGCTCACATATTGACTGACAATTGCATCGGTAATCAAAATCAACAAGAAGCCGACTGCAATTGATGAAAGGAGAGCAATCTTCTTTTTTGATTGTTCGAATATCAATGCCCAAAGCGTGATGAGTGAAATCGAAAACAATGCAGTCAGAGAAAATGTGAGAAACATGCCAATGATTGCCGGTATTGCAATCAATGTACGTAATAGTGATGATTGTAAGAACGGTTTTGTGCCACGTAAAAAAGGAATGAGCAGAAATGTCAGGACAAGTGTATTGAATTGAGCATAAAATGACGGTTCGCTGAAAATGGATGTTGCTCTGAAGAAATTCTCAAATCTCAAACTAAGCTGCGTCATATTATCCATCGAATGATAATTTCGAATGCTGATCGAGACATTGTTGATTGGAATCCAGGCCAATGGCAAATCAAAAGCACGCGCAAAAATCTGATAGATTCCGAAAACATTGATTGCAATACTGATCACAAGCATAAATCGAATGGCGGATCTGAATGCGTCTGCAGAATATATTCCGGATGCAAATGTAAATATCAAAAGCCATTTGGAGAGAAAATTCGTGCTTGTTTTGAGCCATTGAATCTGCATCTCAGATGATCCGGATAACAAAGGAGCAAATACGGATGCATATTCGGCAAAAAGAATCGCAAAGAGTCCGGCAAATGCCCATCCGGGTAATGTCTGAATGGTCGCACCTTTCCACGCAATCTGATACAATGCAAAAAACATTACCAGCCAAGAACTCACATCAGCCGGAGTGATCCCATACGTGCTAACATTGAAGAACTGATAGATATTGATCCAGCAAGCGACAAATACAATCGATATGATCCAAGCTTGAGACTTCATGAAGCTTGTTCCAGCTGTTGTTGCAGTGTTGACAAATCATGGATAGGCAAAGAACATGCATAGTCTTTGCATATAAAAATGGCAAGGTCTTCGGTGGCTGTTTGTTCGGCAAGAGAAGGAGCAAATGACTTGATATCATGTCCATCTTCAGTATAGGCAAATACAGCATGTGGAAGATATGTCTGCATTATTAGTTGCAAACATGCATCGCGTTCCGAACTTTTGCCATTTCCGGCAATTACTATTTCTGCTCGCATTCCCGTCATGAACATGAGTGCTGTCAAGCCTGCGGAAAATCCCATGGGATAGGATTGAAATTGTTTCCCATTGGCTTGTATGAGTGTATATGCCGTATTCATATAAGCACGATTGCCGGTTAATGCGCTCAATTGAGCAAATGCCAAAATAGCAATAGAAGTGCATGAAGGAATCGCACCATCATAGGCTGATGCATACCGATGAAAGGACAATTCATGTCTATCTGATTGTTTGATTCTACCACCATCCTCAATGAATTTCTCGGCAAATAACTCTGCATGCGCAATGCAATCATGTACATATTGTTCTTTGCCGGTGGACATATACAATTCAAAAAGTGCGTGCATCAAGTAGGCATGATCATCTGCCATTGCCGGAATGGATGCTTGGCCTTTTCGAAAACGATGATAGAGTATATTGCCTTGTTGCATTTGTTCTTTGATGAATACATACGCTTTTTCTGCATGTGCAATCCACTCTGGTTTATTGAAAGCTCGTCCTGCATAACTCATCGCATGAATCATCATTGCATTCCAATCAGTCAATATCTTATCATCAAGTAATGGAGGAATACGGTTTTCTCGATATGCAAGACATTTGCATCTAATGGATTCATACAATTCAGGTTCTTCAGACTTCAGAGAATCATCCAAAAAGTTACTCAGAATATTGTTCCCATTGAGTCGCCTTGTAGCCTCGTCAATGTAATTACCTTCGCTTGATATATGAAAGCATCGTTTTGCAAATGCATATTCTTTATCATTCAGAATGCTTGACAATTCTTTCTCTGTGAAGAGATAATATGTCCCTTCTTCGCCCTCGCTATCGGCATCCTCAGCGCAATAGAATGCGCTTTCCGGAGAAGTGAGTCTGGACTGTACATAGGACACTATTTCTTCTGCATATTCAGCATAAGCTCCATCTTTGGAATAGAGCCAAGCTTCAGACATCGCTTCCAGAATCATGGCTTGATCATACAGCATTTTTTCAAAATGAGGCACAAGCCATTGTCTGTCCGTGCTATAACGATGAAAGCCGAATCCAATATGATCTTTCATCCCACCCAATGACATGTTTTTCAAAGTCCGTAGAGCCATGTCTGCCAATGTATTTTGCTTGGTGAAATGTGCTCGACGCAATAAATAAATCAAATGATGTGGACTTGGAAATTTTGGAGCAGTTCCAAAGCCTGCATATTCTTCATCGAAGCGTTCAATGAAAATTGCATCGGCCTTTTCAAAAATATCTGGCGGTAATTCACCGAATTGTGATTGTGTATGATGCTCGGTCAATTTTTCAGCAATGTCCTTTCCGGAAGAGATGATTGCATCTCGTTCATTGCGCCATCCTTCGGCAATCCGAATCAAAATGTCCTTGAATCCAATGCGTTGTGGAATTGAATCTTTCGGAAAATATGTACCTGCAAAAAAGGGGAGTTTATCCGGCGTCATGAAAATGGAAAGTGGCCAACCTCCATGGCCGGTCATGGCTTGACACATTTCCATGAGTGCGGCATCGATGTCCGGTCTTTCCTCGCGATCTACTTTAATCGCAATGAAATCTTGATTGAGTAAATCCGCAATTTCTTGATCTTCGAATGACTCATGTTCCATCACATGGCACCAATGGCACGTGGCATAACCGATGCTGACGAATACAGGTTTTTGTTCCGTCATGGCCTTTTGAAAACTATCATCACACCAAGGCATCCATGCAACGGGATTATATGCATGTTGCAACAAATAAGGCGAAAGCTCATTGATGAGAGCATTCGCCTTTGTTGATTGTTCTTTTGTAGGATGATTATCCGCCATAACGCATTTTGATATTGGGGATCAAGTATTCTTTGAATGTTTTTTCAGCATCATAATCGGGTGACCAATGCCAATCTTTACGTGCCTTTGAATCATCAACCACACCGGGCCAAGAATCAATGATTTCTTGTCTTTTTTCTTGGGGTTTGAATGCAATTGAAGCAGTTGGAAATTCAGCCTGTACCATTGATTGAATTTCTTCTGCGGTTGGTGAGAATGATGTCACATTATACACTCTTGTACTAAGATGTTCAAGTGGTGCAGATGCAAGATGCAAAAGTGCTTTCACTGCATCAGGCATGGCCATGAAAGGAATCTGCGCATCAGGTCTTACAAAACAATCATAGTGTTTGCCTTGTGCCGCATTATGAATCATCTCAGGTGCATAATCACTTGTTCCTCCTGTTGGTACGGTGAATGCTGAAATCAAGCCGGGGAAACGGAGTGCGCGGAAATCCACGAATCCTGATTCTTTTTCAGGAGACAATCTGCGATAGCAATCAGAATAATATCTTCCTAGATGTTCATTGTATAATTTATTGATGCCATACATGGTTATAGGTGAAGCAAAATCATCTTCTTTTGCAGGACCAGCCATGCGCTTTGTTTCAAGATTAGAAATACCATATGCAGCAATCGTGCTTGGGAAGAGTACTTTAACGGCTGTATTTGTCCGCTTGCCAATACGATAAGCCAATTGTAGAACATTCATCGTTCCATCAACATTGACATGATGCGCACGCTCGGGATTTTTTTCACCGCTTGTGGACAAAATTGCCGCAAGATGAAATATATCACTTACATCATATTTTTCTATGTCACGAATCACTTCATCATCACAAATATCACCGATGATCACTTCTTCGCATAAAGAAGCATGATGTTCATTCAATGGTGATAAATCCACAGCGATTATTGTGGCTTGTTCTTTGGAAAGTGTTTCGAGCAATAAATGGCCGATTTCTCCATTTGCTCCTGTTATGACTACTGTTCTTTGTGACATGGCAGTGTTTGTGTTAACCGTGAATATGTGAGTTTCTTTTCAGACAAAACTACGAAAACAGAAGAGATTTTGCGGGTATTCGAGTCTTAAACTGTTGAATTGGTATTTTTGTATGAGTTCAATGGAGTATCTATGCGTGCTTATCTCATACCATCCGAACAAAAAGCGGCGGATGATTATGCTATTTCGAAGATTGGAGTGTCTGGTTCTATTCTCATGGAGAATGCTGCAAGTGGATCTGCTCATTGCATAGCAATGTGGTTGGATGCATCGGTTATTCCTTCGGAAAGGCCCTCGATTCTCGTCCTGTGTGGTTCCGGAAACAATGGTGGAGATGGATTTGCTATTGCACGCCACCTGTTTTGCATGAACAGATTTGATGTACAAATCTATCATATAGGAAGAACCGATGGGATGTCTCTAGAAACAAAGGCAAATCTCGCATCAGCAGAGGCATTGAATATTCCAATAGCACATATTCAACAAGAGGGAATTTCTTCTCTTGCTTTTGACTTCGATTGTATCATTGATGCATTGCTTGGAACCGGATCAAGTGCCGAATTATATGGCATGCCTCATGATGTCCTGAAACGAATGCACGAAGTACATGTATATGAGAAGTCTCTTTGCATTGCAATTGATATTCCAACAGGCATTGATGCTGAACATGGTAAAGCTCATCACTATGCATTCAAAGCGCATGGTACATGTACCATGTTTAGTGAAAAAGTAGGTATGCAATTATATCCTGCAAAACAGCATTGTGGTGATGTTGAAATCATCATGTTGGGGGTGCCTGAAAGTATCGCACAAAATCATGCATCTGTATTTTCCCTTGAAGAGCAAGATATCCGCAACTACATAGGTAGAAGAAAAGCGCAATCACATAAATACGATTATGGTAGGGTATTAATAATCGCAGGTTCACGGGATATGTCCGGAGCGCCTGCATTATGCGCCATGTCTGCATTCCGTACTGGTATTGGACTTGTTGAAATCATGACTCCTATCATGCATCCCTCATTGCCTCCTGAAGCGCTTCTGTCTCTTATTCCCATGGATGATGATGGTGGGATGAATGTAGATTCATTGATGAATAAAGTGAAGGAATCGCTTTCAAAGACCAATGCGATAGTTTGCGGTCCCGGACTTGGTATTCGTGCAGGACAAAGCATCATGCAGTCTCTCTTGGAATTGAATCCATCAATCCCTGTGATATTGGATGCAGATGCCATACCTAGTGCATCGATAAAGTTGCCATCCAATTGGGTGATCACTCCTCATGCAGGGGAATGCGCGCGTATGACGGGAATCGACAGAACGGAACTAGAACAATATCCATTGAGTCATATCACAAAAATACCCACATCAATGGAGTGCATCGTTCATCTGAAAAGTGTACCAGCTTGCTCATCGAATGGAACAAAAACATATATCACAAAAACAGGTAATCCGGGCATGGCAACTGCCGGTTCAGGAGATATTCTGAGTGGGATGATTGGAGCATTATTGGCAAGAGGCATCAATCCTCTGGAGGCCACAGCATTGTCTGCAATGCTTCATGGTGAAGCCGGCGATTTTGCGCAATCGGTGTTCGGAGAAGAATCAATGTCAGCAAGTGATATAATTGCATCCATTCCACATGTGATGGATCGTACATTGATGGATTCCTGGGAAGATGAAGCATGAAGCATGTGATAGACATAGCTCTTTCACCATTGGAGGCATCATCACCTGAGTTGATTGTTGCACATGCCATTCATCAAGCGGGCATTGATGAAACATCACTTAGTTCTCATTCAATTCTCAAGCGTTCCATCGATGCACGAGGTAAACATCCCAAAATCATGCTGAGCGTTGCATTATATGTGGATGAACAAGCTCCTATCATTGCACCCATTTCAGATGGATTTCGTGATGTGTCTAGAGGGAAGCGAGTCATTATCATTGGAGCAGGTCCTGCAGGATATTTTGCCGGACTTGAATGTCTCTTGCAAGGCCTCAAACCCGTGATTGTTGAGCGTGGCAAAGATGCACGAGCTCGAAGAAGAGATCTCCGTGCAATACAACAATTCGGCATCGTGAATCCTCATTCTAATTATTGTTTTGGGGAAGGTGGAGCGGGTACATATTCCGATGGCAAATTGTGGACGAATTCAAAGAAGCGTGGTGATATCAAAAAGGTATTGCAATTGCTTGTTGAACATGGAGCGCATGAACGTATTTTGATTGATACGCATGGTCATATTGGATCAAATAAATTACCCGGTATCATCCAACAGATTCGTTCCACCATTGAGAAATACGGTGGTGAAGTGCATTTTGATTCTTGGGTGACTTCATTCATCATGAAAGAAGAAAGGATGGTTGGTGTTTCATGTGATAATGGCAGCGAATTTTTTGGTGATGCTGTAATTTTGGCCACAGGGCATTCTGCCAGAGACATTTTCACCACATTGCTAAATGCTGGCATATACATTGAATCCAAGCCATTTGCAATCGGAGTTCGAGCAGAGCATCCACAAGATTACATCGATGAAATACGCTATAAGCAATCACCAAGGGATATGCATCTTCCTGCATCATCCTATAAATTGGTTGAGCAAGTGAAAGGTAGAGGCGTTTTTTCATTTTGTATGTGCCCCGGTGGTTTGATTGTTCCAGCGGCTACAGCCCCCGGAGAAATTGTGGTGAATGGAATGTCCATGTCACGCAGAGATTCTCCATATGCAAATTCAGGAATCGTGGTTGCAATAGAACAATTGGATTTGAAGGAATATGAGAAGCATGGCGCGCTTGCAGGCATATATCTTCAATCCGAGATTGAAAGAAATGTATTCTTGTCAGGAGATGGATCGCAAAAAGCACCTGCCCAACGATTACAAGATTTTTTATCCGGAAAGTTCAGTACTTCACTACCAAAGAGTTCATATATACCCGGACTATTTTCCTATGATGTATCATCATTGTTTCCAAAATCACTTGCAGAACGCTTGCAGATGGGATTCAAGGCATTTGAGCGAAGCATGCGGGGATATATTCATCCGGAAGCGATCATTGTTGCAACGGAATCCAGAACAAGTTCGCCTGTTCGCATCCCTCGAGATCCCGTGACCAGAGAACATGTGCAGGTGAGAGGTTTATATCCATGTGGGGAAGGAGCCGGCTATGCAGGTGGTATTGTGAGTGCGGCAATGGATGGACAAAACACAGTGATTGCCATTGCACAATCACTTGGAGTAAAAGCATGAGGCCTCATCCTGATTTCGGCATCTATCTTCATATCCCGTTTTGTGAAAAAAAATGTGTGTACTGTGATTTCTACTCTTTGGAAAACATGGATCACAAAGATGTGTTCGTAACCTTGTTGATTGAAGAGATCATTGCCATTGCAAAGAAATATTCTCCCGATGTGCGTCCTGCAACGAGTGTGTTTTTTGGTGGCGGCACACCATCGCTGCTTAGTCCTGTGCAGATTTCAACAATCATGGAAACACTTCACGATCAACTCCCAATACATCCAGATGCCGAAATCACGATGGAGTGTAATCCAGGTACGATTTCAATTGAATCTTTGCGTGGGTACAAAAACGCAGGAATCAATCGATTGAGTTTTGGAATACAATCATTCAATCAAGAAGAATTGGATTTTCTTCAGCGCATTCATTCACCTGAAGAAGGGAAGGAAGCTGTTCGCATTGCAAGAGCAGCGGGTTTTGATAATGTGAACATCGACATCATTTTTGCTTTGCCTAATCAAACGATTGAATCATGGAGATCGACTCTTGAACAAGCAATAGCGCTCAATACAGAGCATATTTCTGCCTATAGCTTGATCTTCGAAGAAAAAACTCCATTGTTTGCGATGTTGCAAAAAGGACTGGTAAAACCACAAGATGAAGAGCGCGATGCAGAGCTCTATGCCTTAACAATTGATGAGCTTTCCAAAGCGGGATTTGTGCAATACGAAGTCTCGAATTTTGCCAAGCCCGGATTTGCATGCACTCATAATCGAACATATTGGCAAGCAAAGGAATATCTGGCATTCGGTCCTTCAGCGCATGGATTCGTCAATGGAGCACGTTATTGGAATTATAGAAATCTCAAGCGGTATTTTGAAGCGGTTAGAGTACATGGAACGGGTGAAGCAAGCAGGGAAGTGTTAACGGATCATAATTACCTCTATGAATCTGCTTTCTTGGCAATTCGCTCCGAAGGACTCTCAAAACGGCGTTTTCTTGCGGATTTCGGCATTGATATTCAGGCAGTCCTGATTGATCACCTTGATGCAGACATCCTTGCTGAATTTTTGCAAGTAGTTGAATTGCAAGAAGATACGATTATTTCGTTGAATGCTTCCGGATTTGCGATTTGTGATGAGATTAGCATAAGAATCATTGGAATATTGGAGGAAGTATTGGGGTCTGAATGGGATGCGAAAGGGTATGAAGAAGACGATGATTCGATCATTGATCTCCCCATTTTGCAAGAAAAGACGCGGTAATATCAAGAAAACTTCCTATCTTTGCTGCTCTAATTTCCTGCCCAAACTGTTATGATTTGGGCTGTTTGAAACAACAACCACAGGAGCACAGAATGAGCATTCGTCGTTTATACGAGAGCACATTCATCATCAATGCCGCCCTTGAAGATCCGGATATTGAAGCGGTCGTCCGCAGAGTAACCGAGTATATCGAGAATCATGGTGGTCAATTCGTTGAGATGAACAAGTGGGGTCGTCGTCGCCTTGCTTATCCAATCAAGAAGAAATACAATGGCTTTTATGTTTACATGGCCTTTGAATCAGCTTCAGAGGTATTGCCTTTGATTGAGCGTTTCTTCACATTGGAAGAAAATGTCCTTCGTCATTTGACTTTGGAATTATCAGAAAAACTTCGTGAGCATCGCAAAGAACGTGCACTTATTTCAGGTTCAACAATTCCTGCTGAACCTTTGGAAGAGAATGTTGCACCTGTAAAAGCTCCGGTTGAAACAGAACTTTAATTTACCCATTGATACACGAGTTATCACATTCCCGAAAGAGATGAACCTATGAAAATCATTCTTCGTCAAGATGTAGAAAACCTGGGTAATATGGGTGATATCGTGACAGTCAAAGATGGCTATGCACGTAACTACCTCATTCCCAGAAGTCTTGCATATTATGCATCACCTTCTTACATCAATGTATTTGAAAGTGAGAAGAAGCGCCACATGGCCGAGATGGCACGCAAGAAGGAAGCAGCTGAATTGCTTGCTTCAAAATTATCTGAAATTCAGGTCAGCGTTCCAATGAAAGTTGGAGAAGAAGGCCGTTTGTTTGGATCTGTCACACCACAAATGATTGCACATGAACTTGCAGTCATGGGCCATGACATTGATCGTCGTTCCATCATGATTGATGAGCCAATCAAGTCATTAGGTGTTTTTGACGTAAAAGCAAAATTGCATCCTGAAGTGATTGCCACATTCAAAGTGTGGATCATCAGCGCTTAATTTGTATTGAAAATCTTGTTTATTTGAGCACATCACATTGATGTGCTCTTTTTGTATGGAGCCACGTTTATGAATGCATCATATGAATCTTTGAAGGAATTGGTAGAGATCGACTCACCAACAGGATATACGCATCATGCTGAATCATATGTCATGGAGTATTTACAAAGAAGAGGTTTGAAGCCCAAGCAAACGCATAAAGGTGCGGTAAAATTGGCTTTCGGTGAATATCCAACTATTGCACTTGCGGCACATCTAGATACGCTTGGTGGTATTGTTTCTGGTATCAAACCCAATGGGACCCTCACCATATCTCCTATCGGTGGTTTGGGGCTGATTAGTTTTGAGGGTGGATATGTTCGCGTTCGAACAATGAATGACAATGTGTATACCGGTACATTTTTGTTGAATAATCCTGCTTCGCATGCAAATAAGCTAACGGATACTGCTCAAAGGTCAATAGAGTCTATGCATATTCGGCTTGATGAAGAGGTAACCACAAAAGAAGCATGTGAACAATTGGGAATTCGTGTCGGTGATTTCGTGTGTTTCGATCCACGATATGAGGAATTGCCCGGCGGATATATTAAGTCACGATTTATGGACAATAAAGCATCGTGCTATGTCTTGTTCAGATTGGCAGAGCATTTGGCAGAACGAAATATTAGTATTCCTGTAGAGTTCTTTTTCAGCAATTATGAAGAAGTGGGTCACGGAGGTTCAGGGGGATATGCAGAAACAGTGAAAGATCTATTGGTGCTGGATATGGGCGTTGTTGGTGATCAATGTGAGGGAAGTGAAACGCATTGTTCGATTTGTGCAAAAGATTCGACCGGACCTTATGATTATGCTCTTCGCAAAGAATTGACTCAACTTGCAGAAAATGAACACATACCACATAAGGTTGATATCTATCCATATTATGGTTCGGATGGTTCTGCAGCATTGCGTGCAGGACGCGATTTCAGAGTTGGATTAATTGGACCTGGTGTTTCTGCTTCTCACGGTGTTGAAAGAACTCATAAAAAAGGAATTGAGGCAACCATCGCTCTGTGTCTTGCATTCCTTCGTAAGAGATTCCCTGATGCCGGTATTTGATTCATCGACCTTGCAGCATGCCTCGTAATTCTGTGGTTCTTTTTTTCGTTTTCTCTTCATAGCAAGAGAATAGGATCATGGGAGCCATGCTACCACCTTTATATTCATCAGCCTCCTTTTTGCATGTAGATTCCTTCATTTTGATCCATTTTCTTTGTTGATCTTTCAAGGAAGACTTTTCTTGTTCAGACAATTTTACCATTAACTGTTTGTATACCTGATTCAATTCTTTGTCTGCTTTATAGAATGCTTCAATTGCGTCAGAATTCAATTCTATTTGTGTTTGAGCATTCACACTATATGACATG
>SXZI01000033.1 GCA_005788035.1 Bacteroidota bacterium | reverse complement strand
CATAACTTTTCATGTGAGCTGTATTCATACCGGGTTTACCACCGGTAAGATCAAATGACATGGATTGATGTGCGGTGTCTTTGAAGAGAATTGCACCTCCGGCTCCACCTCCACCCGGGCCATGCATAGCAGCAGCTGTTGAGCCACCCTTCCCACCTTTTGCTTCTATGATAAGATTGCTACCAAAGGAAATGAATCTATTCACGTCAAAATAGATAGTACCACCTGCTCCACCACCGCCATATCCATCATTGGATGCTCCGGGTTTTGGACCTCCGACATCGGCGCCATTATTTTTGATGATTGCAAAATCTCTGATGATCACATTATTTGCACGGATATATGCAATACCACCTCCTGCTCCACCTGATAAGCTGGCATTGTTATTGTCATGTCCTGCTCCGCCGCCACCACCCAAGAATAATCTTGGCAATGAATCATTCACGAATCCTTGATAGGGAAGTGCCCTTCCACCAATTCCACCTATATGATCCATTGTATCGGGCCAATCCTTCGAACCGATGCCACCATTACCGCCATTGCCGCCGCCTCCACCTCCGGCATTATGGGCATTGCCGCCGCCTCCACCATTTGACGGTGCTCCTCTTCCAAGGTTATAGCCACGGGACAGAAGAGCAATACTCTCACCTTTTTCTCCGGCATCCAATATAATTGTATCTGGCAGGGCATAGTCCAATATTTTCGATTTATTTGAACCATACCTTGCTCTGCCACCATTGAAGCCTTTTCCTGAAATATCAATTATACCTGCCAAGTCAAAGGCAAGTCTCACTTCAAATGCCAATACTCCTCCCGTTGATCCATTCCATGGTTCGCATGTGAGAGGCATATTGAAAATATTCACTTCAGCAGAATCATATACAGGAACGGTTACCAATTGAACCGGGGCAAACTCCGGATCAAATTGTCTCATGGGTGCATGTTTGAAAATGATTGTCGACCCTTTGACGGAGTCAATCAATAGTATTTCTGCATTGCCTACATTTCGATAATCCAATACATTGCCAAAAGCGGGAGTATTGGTGGTATCTATCTTTGCTCCTTGCATTTGAATCATCAATACTTTTTGATTTGGAGCAAACCCATAAACACCAATCACATCAACAGACTTGGTGCATCTATGATATTGGATCACTTTTGCATAATTATTGATGATTCCAGACAAGACTTTAGTACCCTGTCCATGAGAATTTTCAGCAAATAAAGCCAAAAAGAGCAATCCCCACGCAATAATTGAGGGAATTTTGCGGCGAGTTCGCAGGGTATGATGTAAAGAGCACTTATTCATGACACGAAAATACATGTTTTCATCAAAGTGAGAACTCAAATCTGTCTTCATTGGATGATAAAGTCACATATATGAAAGAAATACCTGTTTTTTTGGCAATCCCTTGAAAACTATTGTCTTGAATGAAGCTCTGATAGGGGGGTATTGAGGGGAAATTCGAGAAAAATCCGTATTTTCGCGTTACGCAATCGTGCGTCTTCATACACCTAAGGTTGAACTTCAAGCCATGGCAAAACCATTAAGCATCTTGTTTGTGACGAGTGAAGTATATCCATTTGCCAAGACCGGTGGTTTGGCAGATGTTTCGTATTCTTTGCCCCTTGCTTTGCGTGAATTGGGACATGACATCCGCGTGATGGCACCCAAATACGGTTCAATCAGTGAAAGAAAAAACCGCATTCATGAGATCAATCGCCTCCGAGACATTCCGATTCCAATCGGCGATACAGAGTCATATGCCACTGTCAAATCATCATCTATCAATAATCCACGATCAAAAGTTCAGGCATATATCACAACCAATTCGAATTATTTCGATGCCAAAAAAGGTTTTTATGCAGATCCTGCGACCGGTTTGGATTATCCTGACAATGATGAGCGATTCGTGTTTTTTGGACATTCGGTAATACAAACCTGCATGTTGCTTGGCTGGGTACCGGATATCATTCATTGCAATGATTGGCAAACAGGAATCTTGCCTGCTTTGGTCCGTTTGAAGCATAATGATTTGTTTGCCAAAACTAAGATCATATACACGATTCACAATTTTGGTTTGCAGGGTGATTTCCCGATGAAGACATTAACAAAAACCGGTTTTTCCACCGGTGATTCCGATGCTTTATCCCATAAGAAAAAAGTCAATTTCATGAAGGCCGGCATACATTTTTCGGATTGCATCACCACAGTTAGCCCCACATATGCCAAAGAGGTTCTTGCAGATCAGAAACTCAGCAATGGGCTCAGCGATGTATTGAAAACAAAACCCGATCGTATGGTGGGTATCGCTCACGGCGTTGATTTGAACACGTGGAATCCCAAGACAGATGCATATCTTACGAAGAAATATGATAAGACCTCTTTGGAAGACAAAGCCCCGAACAAAGAAACAGTTCTCGAGAGATTTGGATTGCCCGTGCATCATGACAAGCGAGTACCATTGATAGCAATGGTTACCCGCATCAATGATCAAAAAGGGATTCAGCTGATACTTGATGCTGAAAAGGATTTATTCAAAAAGGATATTCAATTCGTGCTGCTTGGGGAAGGTGATCATTCATTCTATCCAAAGCTTGAAGCATTAGCAAAAAAATATCCCGACAAATTCTCTCTACGCATAGAATTTGATGATGAATTGGCTCATTTGATGGAAGCCGGCGCAGATATGTTTCTTATGCCGTCCAAGTATGAGCCATGCGGACTTAATCAGCAATATTCATTGGTCTATGGCACTGTTCCCATTGTTCGTTCAACGGGGGGATTGGCAGATACAGTCACGGATTTTGACAAAAAAACAGGTGAAGGCACCGGTTTTGTGTTCAAGGATTATACCGCAAAAGCAATGCTTGCCGCAATAGATAAAGCGTGCAAACATTATGACGTCGAAGAACAATGGAATGCACTTGTGCTGAATGGCATGAATGAAGATCGTTCTTGGGGTCGTGCCGCCAGACAATACAGTGAATTGTATCGTGCTCTCATGAAAGACATGCTCTAATGAACATATATCACTCTTCGATTCAGCTTTTCATCCATACATTTATCGGTTCATTCATGCTCTTGATCATTTCGGGATGCAATGAGCAAAGTCCGATAGCCGGAAGTGACTTGCATAATGATACCATCAATGCGAGCATCATCTCATCAGATTCAGTTCCAATGTTGATAGCAACAAGCTTGCTCAATAGCAAACCATCTGCATCCTATCCTGTTGATGTGTTTTTGGGGGCTGCGAAAGGATATACCTCGACCGTGCTTCTTCGTTTCACTCCCGACAATATTCCTGATTCCGGTACATATCAAATCATTTCAGCTCAATTGTCTCTTCAACCAAAAAGATATGCATTCGGTGATACCGTTTCGAATCGCTTGGCATTTGATGTATTCTCCATTGCAAAACCATGGACGCCTCGTGCTACGATTGATACATTGCGACAATCCGGTTTTTTGGAAAGCAATGCACAGGGTACATTCGATGCTTCTATTGCATTGCGTGATACAATGCCTGAAATATCCTGCGATATATCTCCGACCTTGATCAAAACATGGTTCGATACCAAGCAAAAGAAAATCAAGGATTCGTCACTCAATACGGAATCTGCCTATGCCATTGCGCTGGTTCCTAAACCTAGTTCGAATGTCATTAGAACATTCTCGCGAACCAAGTTAACGCTGGATCCAGCAACCAATGCCACATTGCTTGATGAAGCCATGATCATTCGCGTGATATGTAAAAAGGATGGTGCTTCGAAGAATGATACCATTCTTGTAAAGACCGCCTATCATGGATCTTTTACTTCAGATCCATCAATCCAGTCCGACAAAATCATCGTGAATTGTGGAACAGGTGTCTATAGTGGATTGGATATTTCCTTGAAGCAATTGCCTGCAGGAATTGCCATTCATGGTGCGGTATTGAAATTAACTCTGGACAGTGCATCGAGTGTGAGAGGAAATCAATCTCGTGATTCCATTTTGACCGCACAATTCACCGACTCCACAAGCGGAAATTTGATCAGAGAATTTTCCGGTTGGGCAAAGAATGGTTCAGATGTCTATGAATTTTCTGTAGTCAATGCATTGATTGAATCATTGCTTCGGAATTCGAGAGTAGGAACATTAAAAATATTTCCATTCATCGATAGAGATCGCACTCGTTTGGATCGACTTGTGTTTCATGGTCCCAATGATCCTGATCCCAAAAAACGCCCTTTGCTACGGATTATCTATTCGACACGCCCCAAGCCTTGAATTATTCAAGCAAAGAATTATGCTGAGCCAATATGTTCATGCAAAGAATTTCATTTCTATTGTTTGGCATATCATCCCTAACATTTGACAGTACAATTGTATATTCGCTGACATGTTCATTTGAGAGAATTCCCATGGTACTTCTTATTCTTCTTTCTGTTTTTTCATTTCAATTGCATGCACAACAAATGGAACAATCCATTGTGCAAGGCATGAAATATCGTCATATAGGTCCGTTTCGTGGAGGAAGATCTCTGTCTTGCACAGGAATTCCCGGCGATAGACAAACCTATTATTTTGGAGCTACAGGTGGTGGCATATGGAAAACCGAGGATGCAGGCGAATCATGGTTTTCAATTTCAGATACAACATTCACTGCATCATCTATCGGCGCAATTGCAATAGCTCCCTCTGATCCTTCGATACTATATGTTGGAACAGGTGAATGTGACATCCGAGGAAATATTTCTTTTGGTGAAGGAATGTATCGCTCACTTGATGCGGGCAAAACATGGAAATCAATCAGCCCTTCATCATTCGGCAGCATAGCAAAGATATCCGTTCATCCAAAGAATCCCGATGAAGTTGTGATTGCATCCATGGGAAGGATATTTGGTCCGAATCCGGAAAGAGGAATTTATAAAACTACGAATGGTGGTGCCACCTGGACATTAGTTCTGAAAAGGCAAGGTCTGCTTGCTGATTCAACAGGTGCGATTGACATTCAAAGAGATCCCAATAATCCCAGAATATTGTATGCAGCATTGTGGCAGGCATATAGAAATGCCTATAGCATGAACAGCGGCGGACACGGAAGTGGTTTATTTCAGTCCACGGACGGTGGAGATACCTGGAAGGAATTGTCTAAAAATCCAGGATTGCCAAAAGGTATTCTTGGAAAGATCCGCATTACATGTTCGCCTGCAAAAAGAGATCGCATGTGGGCAATGATTGAACATGAACATGGTGGTCTTTTCAGAAGTGATGATGCTGGAGCAACATGGATGAAAGTTTCAGAAGATAGAAACATACGACAAAGACCATGGTATTTTTCTCATATTGTTGCTGACCCACGGAATGCAGAGACTCTCTATGCTTTGAATGTCGGGATATTCAGAAGTACGGATGGAGGCAGAACATTCTCCGGCATGCGTACCATGCATGGCGATCATCATGATATGTGGATTGATCCCGATGATTCAGATCGTTTCATCATAGCCGATGATGGAGGTGCATTCATCACCAACACGGGAGGAAGTACATATTCCGACATTGATAT
>SXZI01000032.1 GCA_005788035.1 Bacteroidota bacterium | reverse complement strand
TGCATTTATAGCATTTCCTCTTATGACCGTCATTCAAACAATGTGTGCAAGAATAGGAATGGTAACGGGTCGAGGATTGGCAGGAACGCTTAAAGAACATTATCCGCGATGGGTATTATTTGTGACCGTTGGCTTTGGTGCCCCGGCGATAGTATTGAATATTGGGGCAAATATAGCTGGGATGGGTGCAGTGGGACATATGATGTTCCCACAGATAGATCCCATGTATTTCAGTGTATTCTTTACTATGCTCTTAATGATCTTCATGATTTTTCTTCCATATCAAAAAATCACAAATATTCTCAAATATGCATGTTTGAGTTTATTGGTCTATTGCATCGTCCCCTTCTTCTATGATGGAATAGCAATCAAGGATATACTAAAGGCATCTTTCATTCCTACTATTGAATTCTCCAAAGAGTATCTTATGATTTTGGTGGGGATTTTGGGAACAACAATCTCTCCTTATCTCTTTTTTTGGCAAGCGTCCGTTGAAGTGGAAGAAAAAGAGCATCAACATATTATAATAGTTGACAAATCACATATTAAATCTATGGAATCAGATGTCAATAGTGGAATGCTCTTCTCAGGAATCATCATGTATTGCATCATTCTTACAACCGGCATGGTCTTGTTTCCGAATGGCATTACAAAAATTACGACCGTCGAAGAAGCAGCAATGGCACTTCATCCATTATTGGGACGTTCTGCATCATTGCTTTTCAGTCTTGGAGTGATTGGAACCGGTTTGATTGCAATTCCCGTATTGAGTGGTTGCCTAAGTTATATGTTTTCAGAGATTGTGAATATACCTGGTGGATTGGATCGTACATTCCAGCAAGCAAAAGGATTTTATGCAATCATGGCTTTGTCACTCATATTAGGGTTATCACTGAGTTTATTTGGAATCAGTCCCGTTGATGCACTCATCACAACGGCGATACTCTATGGCATGACAGCTCCAATTCTCATTGCTGTAATTTTACACATTGCAAATAATAAAGAAATCATGGGTGAATTTGTAAATACAAGATGGATGAATGCTGGAGGCATATTCACACTTCTTTTGATGACTTCAGCTGTAATTGCTTTATCGATAATGTATATGTTTTAAATTTCCCCATATTTCTATATCATAATAATAAGAGATATTTTCATCATACATTCTTAACACCCTCTTTACACTCTCATAATACCCTGCTAATAAATTTGCATCATGTTTCCTTCACTTTTTCAAGGATAGACGATGCAATATTCATACAGCATTCGACTCCTCTTTTCTTTGCTATTTATTCCATTTTCCATCATGACAACTATAGCGGGAAATATTTCCGGAATTGTCCTTGATGAAAAAGGCATTCTACCTTTACCTGGTGCCGGAGTTCAACTACTGGAATTATCAAGAGGGAAAATCTGCGATAGCCGAGGTCAATTTTTCATTTCAAATGTCAAAGCAGGAACATATACGTTAACAGTAACATCAATAGGATTTAAGAAATATTCACAAAAGATTGTGATACAGGAGAATGGAACAGTATCTGTCAAAGTGTTAATGCAAGCTACAACTTCCGTCATCAATGACGTGATTGTCATGGGAGATGGTCTACAGGGGCAGGCAAGAGCATTGAATCAACAAAAACAAGGTATTTCAATAGCAAATATCGTTTCCTCTGATCAAGTTGGTCGTTTTCCGGATGCAAATATCGGGGATGCTTTAAAGCGAGTTCAGGGAATTACCGTTCAGTATGATCAAGGTGAAGCACGCTTCGGACTCATTCGTGGCACAGCCGCTCGTTTGAATAGTGTCACCATCAATGGCGATCGCATTCCATCAGCCGAAGCGGAAAATCGTGAAGTACAATTGGATTTGATTCCTTCAGACATGATACAAACAATTGAGGTCAACAAAGCACTTACAGCCGACATGGATGCAGATGCCATAGGTGGGTCAATCAATCTCATCACAAGAGGAGCCCCTGAAACAAGAAGACTATCCATTACAGGTGCAGGTGGTTACAATTTCCTAAGTGAAAAACCTATTATTACAGGTGCTGGTATTTATGGTGAACGATTTTTGAATAATAAACTGGGACTTGTCTTTTCAGGAAGTATCAACAATCATAAATTAGCTTCAGACAATGTTGAAGCAGAATGGTCAGAAGATGCTAAAGGTAATGCATACATTTCCGATCTTCAATTGCGCAGATATGATGTTGAACGAACAAGAAGAAGCATTTCACTTGGTTTAGATTATAAGTTTGATGAACAAAATCAAATATTCTTCAATACAATATACAATTGGAGAGATGATTGGGAAAATCGTTATCGCGTGAATTATCGTTATCCTTCAGCACCCGATTCAAATGGTATTGTTACAGGCGCAGAGGTAAGAAGAGAGACAAAAGGCGGAATTGGGAATGACCGTGTCAATAATACAAGACTCGAAGACCAGCGCACATTCAATGTATCAATGTCTGGCCAACATCTCCTTGGCGCAGTGAAAGCAAATTGGCAAGCCAATTATGCAAAAGCATCAGAAGAGCGTCCGAATGAGCGTTATGTTTCATTCAGAACAAGAAAACAAAAACTCACACAAGACTTCAGCGATCCAATTCAACCAAAAGGTGGTTTTGTTGCTGGTGAAACAGGCAATGATTTGAATACCTGGACGCTGCGTCAATTGACCGAACAATATGGCTATACCGAAGATATCGATATGAATGCCAAATTGGACTTGGAAACTTCACTCAATCAAGGTGCTTATGAATCCATTTTAAAAGGTGGTATTCGCTATCGCGGAAAAGAAAAGATGCGTGACAATCGTTTTAACTTTTATACACCAAACAATACAACTGTATTCAATGCAAATTCATTCGGTTCTATCCAATTGATTGATATGGACAGAGGAAAAGCAAATCTTGCAGGTGATTATGCTTATGGTTCTTATATTCCATCGTCATTCTTGGGCAGCATCAATGTGAATGACACTGCTAATTTTAAAGAAAAGGATGGTATTGCAGAATATGTTCCGGGCAATTTCAATGCAACAGAAACAATCAATGCCGGTTACCTTATGCTCACCCAACAATTGAGTGGTGGATATCTGACTCCCGAAGATAAGCTGATGATTGTAGCGGGTGCAAGAGTGGAGCACACTTCAGTTGAATACACCGGAAATTCATTCGATGCCGATTCAGAAACATATGCGGCAAAAACAGGCACGAATTCCTATTTGAATATTTTGCCTTCATTACATGTGCGATATGAATATAATCCTGCTTTGATTATTCGAATGGCATATACTAATACCATTGCAAGACCAAATTATTATAATCTTGTTCCCTATCAATTATTCAGTCAGGATGATGATGAAATCACGCTTGGTAATCCTGATTTGAAAGCTACGACTTCATCAAATATCGACTTGATGGCAGAATATTATTTTGAATCTGTCGGTATTTTCTCTGGAGGACTATTCCACAAGTATATTCAGAATTTCATTTATGATTATATCCTTCGTGGTGCAAATGTTCCATTGATAAACGGCGTACAATATGCCCGATACACACAGCCCATAAATGGTGCGGAAGCTACAATCACAGGGATTGAAGTGGGTTTCCAAAGACAACTTGATTTCTTGCCTGGTATTCTTGGTAATACAAGTTTATACGTGAATTATACAAATACGGGTTCTAATGTACCAAGTGTTCCAACTGATGATACCGTACGTATTGATGCAGCTTTACCCGGGACTGCAGAGCATATGTTCAATGCATCACTTTCCTATGAAGATAGTAAACTATCAGCCAGAATATCTGTGAATTATACAAGTGCATATATTGATAGTTATGGTGTGAGCGCCTTCTATGACAGATATTATGACACTCAAACATTTGTGGATTTCAATGCTGCGTATAAATTCACCCCACAACTCCGTATGTTTGCAGAAATCAATAATATCACCAATCAACCTTTGAGATATTTTCAAGGTATAAGCGAAAGAACAATGCAAGCCGAATTTTATAATATGCGCATGAATATCGGTTTGAAATGGGATTTATAATCAAACAGTACTGAATGATGTACATTGGGGGCATGATATGCCCCCTTTTTTATCTTCAAAGAGAAAATATGAGAAGATTATTATTTGCTTTGTATGTGATTTGTTCACATTCCATCTATGCTGACATTACGGGAATCAGCATTCCAAAAGATGCTTTGCACTTTTTTGTGATTGGAGACTGGGGTAGGAATGGAGAATATGGTCAGAAAGAAATTGCAATCATTATGGCTGATGCCGCAAAACAAGTAGAACCCGATTTCATTATCAGCACCGGTGATAATTTCTATCCGAGTGGCGTGAGAAGCGTTATGGATCCACATTGGAAAGCTTCATTCGAAGATGTGTATTCGCAGCATTCCCTCCAAGGTGACTGGTTTGTGGTGCTCGGTAATCATGATTATAAAGGAAATCCTGATGCACAAATTGAATACACTACCATTAGCAGAAGATGGAATATGCCTTCAAGATACTATTCAAAGATATTTGGCATAAACAAATCACAGTCGGCACAATTTATATTTATGGACACAAATCCTTATGTCGATGCATATCATAAAGAAGATGAGACATATCATGTAAAAGGCATAGATACGGCAAGACAAAGAAAATGGATGGATTCTGTTTTATCGCAAGCACCAAAGAATGATTGGAAATTCGTGATTGGACATCATTCCATATATAGTCTAGGCAAGAGAAATCCGGGTATGAAAGACCTCATGAACAAATTTGACGCAACATTCAATGCGCAAGGAGTTCATGCATATATCTGCGGTCATGAACATGATTTGCAAATCATTCATCCAAAGAATCAATCAACTGTACATTTTATTTCTGGTGCAGGAAGCGAAATTCGTGATGCAGGTAAAGCAGATGGACAAGACTTCTATCATGGGAAGCAAGGATTCATGATGTTCTCTGTCATGGAGAATGAAACACTCGTTCAAGTGATAGATATAACAGGAAAAGTTATTACATCGTACTCCCTTAAAAAGTAACTTGTTAAAACTTCACCACGAAATCCACATATGGAATACCAATTGGAAACACCGTGGCAAGCTCTGCATTATTGATCAAAGCCAAATCAACCGACATCGACTCTCCAAAGAACCTGATACCATAGGTTAATATTCCTCGGTAGACATCTGCAGGGAAAAACCAGTTTTCTGTTACCAATGACATTCTCCTTGAAATTCGCGTCATTCCGCTAATTGTAATTACAGGATCTGTACGAAAGTCCCCGTCAAAAAATCCAAATCCCAAACCTAGTGTCGCATTATGTTCGGGATTGCCATAGGTAGCCAATCCATATCCAACGCCAAACCCTCCCATTTCATCAAGAATACTTCCATACAAAACTCCAATTCCAACGCGAAGATTCTCCGATACTTCCATGCTGTATTTTGGGGTCAGAAAATATATCGGATTGAATGACCCTGAACCGACTGAGCCAAAGGTAGATAAAAATTCAAATCCCATCCCAAATGAAAAATTGTCTGTAAATCCATAATTGAATGAATTGATGAAGAGATATGTGTTTTGATAATATCCCTCACCTTTTTTCAAATTAAATGCAGAAGGTGCATAGAGATAACGGGTTTCATTAGGATTTGGAAACCAATATTCACCATCATGAAAATGCGAGGAAGGAATGGTTCGAATATCAAGGATGGTTTCAATTGGAATAAGAACTTTTGTTTTTCCCTCGGTCAGGAGAACAATTTCTTTGTCATTTCTTTCTATGATGGTTCCGACATATCTCAAACCAGCATCACCTTTGATTTTAATGAGCGATATTTGTTCAGGTGCAGCAATGCCTTGTAGCAATGACTCCTCTTGACCTAAAAGCAAGGGACTCATCACTATTGTGATCATGGCGAATACGACAGGAATGAACATACACATAACTGACATCCAAAAACAATGACTGGGACATTTGATTTGGCACAATTTCGACAAATTCAGGCACTTTTGGGTAAAGAATAATCAATTTGGCAGTATATTTGTAGTTATAAGGATATTATGAATTATTTACACCAGGGTTAACATGGGTGTTTCAATAAGGGTGCTTGTCTCTGCCCTATGTCTTGTAATATTCGTTGGATGTTCTGACGATAACTCAAAGAAGGGTCCTGAACAGGTTCAAACACAGGATTCAAAATCGCAGAGTATGGCTAAAGACACATTGTCAAAAGAAGGAAAAGACACTGTGCAAGCAAAAGCAGTAGACACAACAAAAAAAGATTCGACTGCTGCGGTTTTAACTGATTCCACCATACTTGGAATTCGTAAAGACTTCCCAATGCCTTCAGGTAGAGTGATCAATGTTCTCATAACAGGCATTGATTCCAGACTAGGTCAGAAGTCTGCAAGAGCAGATGCAAATCATGTGGTGAGATTCTTCTTGGATTCAGGTTGCATTGAAATCATCTCCATACCTCGCGGCACATTTTCTTTGATCCGCAAAGGAGATACTGCAGGCGGAAATATCATCGCAAATGTCCGCTCCATCTTTGGTCAACAGAGATATATCAAGGAAATCACAAAAATTGCTAAAATCAAATCTGTTGATTATTTCATTGAATTCGGTTTTTCTCAGGCAATGGGAATCATTGAACTATTGGGATATTCCGACAATGCGGCATCAACATTACGGGTTCTACGCTCAAGAAAAGCATTCAATACCGGTGATCATCAGCGCTCATTCAATCAAGGACAATTCATCAGGCAAGCTATACTCAAGGTTTTCGACAGAACAGATGGCATGATGGGTAAAGTGGGAATTAGAGCTGCTTTAGCGCTCGCAAATACGAATCTTTCCTATGATGCCACAAGTTATCTGCTTGGCGAATTACGTAAGAATGGTTTCAGTTCGTCGACTCATGATCGAATATGGGTTCGAATGAAACCAAATTACTTATCGCAAATGAAGCATTTCAATTTTGATTCATCAAATGTTCAGACCCTTGAAGCCGGGATTGAAAAGAAAGTGAAAGGCATGTTGGAAGGTGATAGAAAAACTCCCGAAGGATATTCTAAAAAATTACAAGCTCTTGTCAGAAAAGCTGCTGCTGATTCAGCAAAGAATCCTGCCAAAGTAATCAATGCCCTTGCTTTCCCCTATCAACAAAAAGCATGGATGCAAGTCAAAGACAAAAAGGAAAGAGCACTAGTGCGCGATCGCATCTGCACTCTACTCATAGATGCTTTCTATAGAACAAATAAACCGATTGATGCCAAAACCGTGCAAGATTATCTGAATCTTGAACATGAAGCATATGGACAATCAACAAAATAACAGTATGAGTTATTCACTTAATTCTTGGAATATGTTAACAATCATATCGGCAGTAAAGACAAGCCTATTATATGTATCTGCAAGATGCGGCACCATTCTTAGAATGATCATTCTTTGCCTATTCTTCATGTCTTGCGGATCGAATGAAGGTATACCTGAAAACCCTCCTAAAGTCAATAGTGATTCTAAGCCAATCATTCAACAGCCGGCTGAAACACAGAATATTCAGCCAAATGATAATGCCGCACAGGTGTATAAACCAATAATTGGCGATACATCGGTTGACATCGAAAACATGGATTATCCAATGCCTTCCGGAAGAGTAATCAGTGTGTTGATTACCGGTATTGATTCACGCTTGGGTGAAAAAACGGCAAGGGCGGATGCAAATCATCTTGTTCGCTTTTATTTGGATTCCGGTCAGGTGGAGGTCATCTCCGTTCCAAGAAGTACATATGCCGATGCAAAGTTCACTGATCCACGAGGACAACTCATTGGAAATGTGAGATTGACTTTGGGGCGAGATCGATATATGAAGGAAATTAGGCGCGTAACTGAAGTGAATAAGATTGATTTCTTTGTTGAATTCGGATTCTCTCAAGCTATGGGCATCATTGAAATCATGGGTTATAAGGATAATGCATCCAATGCGCTTCGTGTAATTCGCTCAAGAAAAGTATATGCCGCAGGCGATAAACAGCGCTCATATAATCAAGGACAATTCATCAGGCAAGCAATTCTTCGAACATTCGATTATACGGATGATTTGATGGGTCAGCTCGGGATTAGGGCGGCTTTGGCTTTGTCCACCACAAATTTATCTTATGATGCAGCCAGTTATATTCTTGATGAGATGCGTGCTCATGGATTCAACTCAAATACTCCTGACAGAATTTGGGTTCGCATGATGCCAAAATCTGGATATAATCTCAAAGTATTCGATTATGATTCTTCAAATATTTCAAATATCGAAGCTGCTATTGAATCAAAAGTCCAACATATTGTTGGCAAGAATGATCGCAAACAACCTGAATATTATGCAAACATCCTTCGAGGACTATTAGCTAAAGTTGAGAAAGACACCAATAAACCTGAACGTGTCATTGATTCACTCGCTCACCCATTCAAACAAAAATCATGGATTCAAATCCAGAATGTGAATGAACGGATAGCTCTTCGGGATAAACTC
>SXZI01000031.1 GCA_005788035.1 Bacteroidota bacterium | reverse complement strand
TCATGCCGAGCGGACATCCAATAAACACGAATACCAAACAAGCACAAGGAATGGAGTATTTTTTGTAAATCTCAACCAGATATGCTTTTTTCTTTTTTTGCTGTTCGGATGCTTGAAACAAATCTGACTCCAAAGGAGAACGCAACATGGACAAACGATTCATCACGCGTTTCTGAATATCGATCGAATCCGGTTTGGATGTTTTCTGCGGAATATCCTCCAAGCCGGTGGAATCACCCGCAATGCGTGCCAGCATCACTTCGGCATAATGGTCCTGCATCAATGTGTCAATTCTCTTCTGTGTGACATTGATCGATGCATCTGTTTCATGAACGATTGCCCTCATGTCCGCAATGGACATCTCGCGATCTCCACGAGAGCCGGGATTCACATCCGATTGCTGAAACAAAAAATCTCTCGCAGCTATTGAAATCACATGCTTTGAAAAACGCATGATTCTGAAATCAGTTCTTTTTTGTTTTTGTAATTGATGTACCTCGCCATTCCTAAGCGTCACGATCACACGCGCATAGTCGGATGAAAATTTGATTGATCCTGTATCTGCTGAAAGGACATTCGTTCTCGTGCTGAAACCATTGTCATAAATCGTGACTCCATACATTGCACCGCTTGCTGTATCAACCTTCCGAGCAAGAATCGTATATCCCTCCAATTGAGAAACAAATCGACCGGACTCAATCGCAAATGTTGGTTTCTTACGCTGAATATCCTGCATTAAGATTTTAAATCGATGATTGGACTCAGGGAGGATTGTGTCATTGAACCAATAGACACCATAAAACAAACCACAACCGATGATGATAATAGGCATCATCATGCGCCATAAACTACGTCCACCTGACTTGATGATTGTGGCCTCATGCGCGCCGGACATGCTACCGAATGCCATCAATGTGGAGAAGAGCACACCCATGGGAATGGCGAGAACAATCATCCATGACAAACTCAGCACAATCACTTGCATGATGATGGCATTGTCGAGCCCTTTTCCGATGAGCTTGTCCAGATTGTTCATCAAGAACTGCAAAAGGAATAGAAACATCACGGTAAAGGTCCCAAAGAGAAATGGACCTATATGCAGTCTGAGAATATAAAGAGATATGAGCATGATTCAGCGCAATTCAAACTTCAATCAAGGAAAAGATACGGTTTCCACGCTTCATCCACTTTTCCCATGAAATTTTTCAGGAAGGTGACATGATGTGGTTTACGTGGTTGCTTTGCAAGTTTCATGCCCGCTTCTTCCGGTGTTTGATTCCCCTTACGATTATTGCAACGGATGCAAGCGGTCACCAAATTGTCCCAAGTGTCCATTCCTCCGCGAGAACGTGGAATTACATGGTCCAAAGTCAATGGCGGACTTGTTTTCCCACAATATTGACATTGATGATTGTCTCTTCTCAGGATATTTCTTCTGGATAATTCAATATGCTTGAATCGAACTCGGATATAGGAGGAAAGTCGTATGACGCTCGGATAGGGGAATGTTGCATTCACTGAACGCAAGACGCGGTCTTGTCTTTCGGCCACAAGATCGGCCTTAAGCAGATAAATCAACAAAAATGCCTTCTTGGCACTGCAAACGCTGATGGGCTCATAGCTTTGATTCAGCACTAGCACTCGATTTGCCAATGAAGGCGAATTCGGTAATTGCAAGCTTTCCTGATCATCTTCTTGAATGAACGAGGCCTTTTGTGATCCATATGTGGAGTTTTTACTGAATGTACCCTCTGCTTGAACAAATGCTTATGTATCAATGATGCGAATATAGCACAGAAACATGAATTCTCATGATGTTCGCTTTGTCATCGTGAAATGGTAAATTTGAGGGTAAAGTTCCGTGACATTGAGATCATTTCTTTCTATGAAACCAATCATCGCCGGTATCGTCTTTTTGCTAGTGTTCGGGGGTTGCTCAACTACGAAAATGACGGTACCTGAATATCTTCCTGTATATGAATCTGCAAGGCCTTCAAAAGTATTGCAAATTCCATATCCGATTTTGTTGCTACATGGTCTTGGCCAGAAAGCCAGCGTTTGGGATAAAGATGCCATTGAATTTTATGAACATGATCTCGGATTGCAACATGCTGGGATTTTGCGGCCAAACAAAAAGGGAATTTCCTTGGATAAAAAGGGTTCCGGAACATTTATGGATTTTTTCACCGTTCAATTCAGCAATCCTACTGATTCCGTTGAAGGTTGGACAAAAGAATTGGAACAGTGCATTCAATTTGTGCGAGAAAAAACAGGTGCTGATAAAGTGATTCTCATTGGCTATAGCATGGGTGGTCTTACCGGCAGACATTATCTCACAAAGCATGTAAAAGACCATCATGTGCAAAGACTCATCACTATTGGTTCGCCGCATCAGGGATCCGCTTATGCCAAAGTGTATAATTGGAAAACGTCAGTGAACTCCGCAATCAAAGAAGGAAAGGGCGGATTATTACAACCCATCATTGAACAAGCAGCAGAATTGATTCGAAAAGCAGAGCGAGATGTTCCTTTTGATTCTCCGGCCGTACGTGATCTACGCAGACCACAAGATGGCGGTTGGTTCATTGAAAAATCAGGAAATAGAGAGCATCCTTTGGATGTTGAATATATTTCGGTG
>SXZI01000030.1 GCA_005788035.1 Bacteroidota bacterium | reverse complement strand
TTCAATGATTGATTCCCAGTTGATCAGGGGTGTCATGGTATCGCGATGCATATGCGTGGCCAAACCCGGGATTGGAGATAGTGCAAGCACCTTCCCAAAGAATGTGAATCTTCCATAGAGCTTTTTGCTCAGCAAACGATCATTTGCTCCTTTGGCGCATCGAAGCAAAAAGGGAAGTTTTTTGTGCAGTGTTTTACCTTGAATGAGAAAGGTGAAGGTTGTATCGGTAATTTGTCTCCAATGGCAATCATCACTATGTAGTATCAGAGAGAATCTTCGATATTTTCCGCTATAGCGATCAGGATAATCGGTTGGATGAATTACGATATCCTTCTTTTTCAAATTGATGAATGAACTCCACGTGTACAATCGCTTTGCATGATTCATGAATGATGCAGGGTTCTGGAGGAAATTGTGAATGAATGTCATTGCATGGGGAACATGCACATAGTCATCTTCACAGAAATACACCCAATCTACAGCAGGAAATCGTGCTCCCAATAAGAGCGTCTGACGAATGGATTCATCATTTCCGAAATCTCCTTCAATGAGATTGACATTCTTTTCTTGGAAAAATGATTGCAAATCCGGACTCAATTTATCTCCAATCACATGAATCGTATGGGGGATATGTTGCAGAGAATCCCACAGACTTTGAAAGCTGAGTTTGACCAATGTGGTTTTATCCAAATCAAATGGCCTTGGATTTGCATTGACTGCATTCACCACATCACAAGCACGAAAAATCACATGGATGATTGGTGCATTTATTTTTTGAGAATCTTCCATAAGCGTTGTGTGACTCGTTCGGGTGTATATTCCTGCAATCCTTCCCATGCTCTATCACAGACGGACTGAATAAATTCAGGATCATTCAATAATGTTCGTGCTATCAGCACTGCTTGATCTATTGCGAATGGTGAATCCACCGTAAGATCTGGAAAGAGCTTTGTAGCATGACCTGTATTCACTGTGCTGATGATTGGCACACCCAAAGCCGCTGCATCAAGTACATATCTACCCCATGTGTATCGGTCATCAAGATTCAACCAAAGTTTTGCCTTTCCTGCTTGAGAATAATACATATCCAATCGAGTTTCATAATGAATATCAATCTTTGGATTATTCAAGATTCCATCAATGTAGTGTTTGTTTAAGTCTCTTTGGAACATGCTTCCATAAAGGCGCTTATTCGACATTATTGTAGATGGTTTGACGGACAATCTTCTTTCGAATCCTCGAATGGGCAGATTCAATTGTTTGGCAATGGCATATTCATTTTGTCGCATGCGAAGAAATGGACAAATCAATACACATTCGTCTCGCTGATCGGGCTGTGTGGTAAAGGTTCTGATGCCTTCTGCAGGATATGGAATGCCAAGCGTATGCACCGGAGATGATGTCAAAGATTGAATGAAGGCTTCAGCATGAACATTGATGCAATTGACGAATGTACTCGCATCGAATAATTCTCGAAGATGTGGAAGCGGCTTCAAATACCATTGCATGTCTCCTTCCAATAATGTCATCCATTGCACATGCGCCGGTCTTTCTTCTACAAGTGAGCGTATCTTCGACAAACGTTTCGGTTCTTTGATGGCATTCAGATTCATAATCACCAAATCAGACTCGGCAATCATCCGTGGAGTGACGAGTGATTCATGAACATATCTTCCACCCAATGCGAATACCCAGGCTTCAACTCCATTCACATAGTGTGCTTCATATGATCGTTGTTCAGCAGTCCATTGTCCGGGATTACCCCCAACAACGAGAACATTCGACAACTGTGATTGCATTGAATTGATCATCTTCTGTTATTTCAGCATTTCTTCAACTGCCGCACGAATCTGTTTATCGATACCATTGGCAAAATCTTCAGGAAGATTCATCACTTTGATATCCGGCTCGAGTTGATTATTCTCAAGATACTTTCCATCATTTCCAATTGTACCAACTTGTGGAATGCCGAAATACAATGTTGGATCGATTTGTGTTTCCCACCATACTGCTGTTGCTGTTCCCGGAACGGGCATCCCTATGAGTGGACCAATATTCAATTGCTTATATGTCCATGGGAAAAAGTGTGCATCCGAATAATTACTTTCATTCATCAAGACAACTGATTTTTTTTGCCATTTGTTTTGGGGCTCAGAGCCAATCAATTGTCCTCGTGGAACAAGCTTTACATATTGTTTTCCGGATAGCAATGTTGCAAGATCATCATGCAACCAACCTCCACCATTAAAACGTGTGTCTATGATGATGCCAACTTTATCAGCATGTCTACCGAGAACTTCAGAATATGCTTCGCGGAAACTTTCGCTATTCATTCCACGAACATGTACATAACCTACTTTTCCTTTGGACAATGAATCTACCATTGATCTGCAGTTCAATACCCATCTGCGATAGAGCAATTCTTCTTGAGCGCCGAATGATAGTGGTTTTATCACTTCATCAAATCGTTTGTTTTTCTTTATATCGAACACAGAAATCAATAGTTGCTTATCTGCTTTGCGATTCAAGAGGATATCTAGATTTGCAAGAGTCACCGGAATACCATCTATCTTCTCGATGATCATTCCTGCTTGATATATTTCTTTAGGATGATCCATCGGAGATTTGTCAATGATTTCCAGAATTTTGATTCCGGGTCCTTGAAATGTTTCATCCCAAAATGCACCAAGCACAGCGGTTTGATCACGCATTTCATCAGGATATTGAGCACGATATCCGCTTCCCGTATGAGATGCATTCAATTCACCCAATAATTCACTTAGCATTTCGGCAAAATCATGATTATTGTCAATCGATGATAAGAATGGTTCATATGCTTTTCTATAAAAATCCCAGTCCACACCATGAAGATTCGTGACATAAAATTTTTCTCGCACTTGTCTCCAAGCATGATCAAAAATATATGCACGTTCACCGGGAGCATTGAGCTCCATTTCTGCTTTGAAGGCAATTCCTTTTTGGGTTCCATTGCTGGTGTCTATTCTTGTGATTTTTCCATCGGAGATGACATATAAGTATCTTCCATCAGGACTTTGCTCCAGAGCGCCCGAACCGGCTCCTAATTTTGCAAGAAGCTTTGTTTCTTTCTCACGGAATTTTTGCACCCAGATATCATACCCTTTTTCGAATCGAGATAAGTAGTATAAACGTTCTCCATCCGGTGACAATACATAATCTGCCAAATTGGAAGAATGAATTGTGAATCTGATGGTACGTTCCTCTAAGCGATCAAAATCAATGGTTATGGGATCGGATAACTGAATACTAATATTTCCTTTCTTGCGTTCTTTTTCCAATGAGTCTTTTTTTCTCTGTTCATCAAAACTCAATTCTTCATCTTTTTCACGCATTTTTAATAATTCAAATTCATCCTTGCTGAGTTTGAATCTATCAAATGCTTCTTGTGTGAGAAATGCACCATAGACATCCGATTCAGCGCCCCAAGAACCATGACTTCTAAATCCGGCTTTGTCACTGGAATAAATAAGCAACTTTCCATTTTTTGCCCATTTGGGTTGATTGTCGCTATATCCACTTTGGGTGATGTTTTGTATTGGGCCTTTACCTTGTGCATCTATGATACCTACTTCATCAACCCAGCGATCTTTATCGATGATTGATACCAATAACCATTTTCCATCGGGAGACCATTCATACCATTGATCTCCATCAGAATAAGAATAATTATATGTGCTGTCCAGTATAAGCCGAACATTATCAGATGCAAGATTTTTAACTTTTAATGTAACGCGATTTTCCAAAAAGGCCACTTCTTTTCCATCAGGAGAATACCGTGGTTGAAATTCATCTTTTTCGGTTTCAATAATTGCTTTTTCTTCCAATACGGTAGAACGGTAAAAGAATGGTTCTGCTTTTCTTGTCAAGCTTGTTTGATAGACATTCCATGATCCATTCCGCTCACCGGCATAGAGTAATGATTTTCCATCAGGAGAAAAACTGATTGACCGTTCTTGGCCGGGAGTATTTGTGATTCTTTTCGTCACTTCATGATCGACAGATGTCACAAATATTTCACCACGAATAATAAAAGCAATTTCTTTTCCGCTTGGTGATAAAGCCATTTCTGTCGCACCTTGATTCAATACTTTAAATGATATATCATTTCTGCGTGAATCATTGAGTATGTCGATTTGTACCTTCTTTGGTGTTGCATTCACTTGTTTTGTATCAAGGATGTACATATCACCATGATAATTGAAACACAAAACCCCCTGCTTGTCAATTGATAAAAATCGAACGGGATGTTGTGTGAAGGAAGTGATTTGTTTGATTGATTTCGGGTTGTCTATCGGGAAAGACCATACATTGAATGATCCTGACCTTTCTGATAGTATATAGCATGTTTTACCATCTGCGGAAATCACCGGCTCTCTGTCTTCTGCCGGATGTTCGATGATTCGTGTATGCGTTTTATCACTCAACTTCACCATCCAAATATCACGAGCTATCGAAGATGTATGATGTTTTCTCCAATAATTCTCTCCACCTTTTTTATCTTGATAGATGAGAAATGCACCAGTAGGATCTGCTGCTATCTCTTCGGCCGGTGTAGTGAGAATCTGCGTTCTTGATCCGTCTTTTACGGATATCGCATAAAGTTCTCCCATTCCACCGGAGGGGAATTGACTATTCTTTGGTGAATCCTGAATATGTGTCGATACATACATTGAGGAACCATCATGTGAAAAAGCAGAAGGCATTTCATTAGTGGAATGAAATGTTAATCGGCGAGGCATTCCACCGCCTGAAGACATGAGGAAAATATCCATGTTTCCATGACGATCAGAAGCAAATGCAATATTGCTTCCATCAGGTGACCATACAGGTGCCACATCATATGCATCATTGGATGTAAGGCGTTCTGCCTTCCCACCTTTTGTGGATACTTTCCAGATATCTCCTTGGAATGCAAATGCGATAGTGGATCCATCAGGTGATATGGCAGGATATCTCATCCATAATGATTGTTGAGCATGAGTTGGTGCAATTGTTATGTATAATACTGCACAAATGAATGCGATGAATTTCATGATGTTCTCGAATAATGATAGTGCAATTTACGAAGAAGAATTAGTGTCAAGATTTCAATCTTTTCAACATCTTCAATACATGAGATCGTTTGATTGTTGGAACCACTTCGGCAAGGTGCATATATTCTTTCAATCGATTGAATACTTGAACCGAAATGCGAATCCAGATTTTTCCTGCAAAAGGTATAACCGGGATTTCTATCTTATGTTCATTCCACAGAATATCATGCAAAGCTTCAGCATATAGAAAGGCATCTTCTCCATCATACTGAAGATGTTTTGGTGCTTCAATGGAGGCAAGCGAGCCAATCATGTAATCAGGAGATGGAGCATTGGTCTTCCAGGCTTCTGCGATCATATTTCTCATCGCAATAGCTTTCGCGTGAAATGCCATCATGAGATAGTCTGAATCCATGGCAGCATGGAATTTCAATCCCAATGGAGATGCGATATATGCGCTATGATCTTTTGTACCGGTCCAGTCAAATTCTTTTGAATATCCTTGATTATACCAATGAGAAATCACCGTTGGATGCATCATGCGCTGATGTTTAGGATGCGTCCATAGTATTGCGCACCCCTTTGGAGCATACAGCCATTTATGACAATTGCCCGTATACCAATCAGCACCAAGTTCATTCAAATTTAGTGGGATCATCCCAGGTGCATGAGCGCCATCAACAAGAACGGGGATGTTCCTTTTTTTACATGCACGAATGATATCTTTGATCGGAAAGATAATACCAGTTGGAGAAGTGATATGATCAATGACCAATAAGCGTGTTGATTTTTTGAGTTTTCCGATGACTGCATCAATGCACTCTTGTTCATCATTGATTGGGAAAGGGACATGCGCTTCGATCAAGCGGGCACCGGAGATATTCATGGCATGCTGCAATGTTGTTCTTACGGCACCATAGACATGATTCGTGGTGAGGATCTCATCACCTTTTTTCCAGGAATGCATCAGGGATTGGATAACTGCATTCATGCCGGTTGTGGCATTATCGACAAATACGAGGTCATTGGCATCAGCACCTATGAATGGAGCGATATCATTGAGTGATTCCCTAAGAAGAATTGGTAATTGCTTCACCACGAAATTCACGGGTTGCTGTTCCATCCTCTCACGAATGGCATTTTGAAATGCTAGTATCACTTTTGGTGTGGCACCGAATGAGCCATTATTCAAAAAGGTTATAGTTTTGTCAATCAAGAATAAGTCTCGAATCTCTTTAGACCCAAATGCAGGATGTTTGAGATATTTTGGGATTTTCGGAGCGGAAATTGGTTTCATAAAACAGTCATATATGTATTGCGCAATGTACCTTGGTTTGCTTGGTTTCTTGGTATATTTGCATTGAAGAATTGTCAGGCAAAACTACGATTTACTCACCGTTTGAATTGACATCCAATGAATTTTCTTGAAATAAAAGAACAAGGTGGAATAGCCACCGTTCGATTGAACAGACCTGAAAAGCGGAATGCACTGAGTCCGGCTTTGCTTTCTGAAATTCATGCTGCATTTTCGGATCTTGGAGCGAGAAAAGACATCTCAGTCATTATTCTTGAAGGAGCCGGGAAAGCTTTTTGTGCCGGGGCCGACCTTGAATATTTGGAACATATGTCCGGATTTTCGATTCAGGAAAATCATCAGGACTCTCTTCATCTTAAAACCGCTTTTCATGCCGTTTATACATGCCCGAAACCGGTTATTGCCAAAGTGCATGGTCCTGCAATAGCGGGTGGTTGTGGTTTGGCTTCTATTTGTGACTTCATCATTGCCGGTGAATCTGCCATATTCGGATATTCAGAAGTAAAGATAGGCTTTATACCTGCCATAGTCATGGTATATCTGTTGAGAAAAATAGGCGATACAAAAGCAAGAAGACTTCTATTATCGGCAGAGAATATTCCAGCTATCGAGGCGGAGCGCATTGGATTAATCACGCAATGCGTACCTGATGGTCAATTGGAAGAAACGGTTAGGACATTGGCTGATACATTACAAAAGAATAGTTCTTCTTCAATGGCTTTGACAAAAGACATGCTTGCAAATCTTCATGGTATGTCATTGGAGGCCGGTTTGAATTATGCAGCATCCATGAATGCATTCACTCGCATGACTGATGATTGCAAACAAGGAATACAATCCTTTCTCAATAAATAATTCGAGGAATCAATGCAACGTATCCTGATTGCAGTATTGACCATATTCACCCTGTCTATGGTCAATGCACAAGAAACAACCGTATTGCTTAAAGGAATCATAACAGATCGCACCACCGGAAAGCCGGTTGGTGTAAATTATGAAATCACTGATGCCCAAGGCATGAAAGTGGCAGATGCAAAATCGAATGGTAAAACAGGCGAATATTCTTCTGCCATCAAACCCGGTGCTGACTATACAATGTTTTTCTATGGATTTGATATTCTCAAATCCACAAAGACCATCAGCATCCCACCTGCTTCAAAGTATGAAGAGGTACCGATGGATTTCACAGTTGACAAATTGGTAAAAGGGATGGAGTTATTTGCTGTGGAAGGATTCGATCAGGGATCAGTAAAAGTCAATACACTTGGTGACAAAGTGATGGCTGAAACAATTGCAATACTCAAAGGGAATCGGAATCTTCATGTGAATATTACTTTGCTTCCCGATATGGCTCCACCACGTTATGAAACGATAGCTTCGCCAAAGCAAGACAAGAAGAAAAAGAAAGGAAATGAGCCGGCCATACCGCCTCAGCAGAAATTGTTGAATCCCACGGAAAGAACATCGCTGAATGCAGAATTACAAAAACAAAGAATGGATGCCATCATAGCATCATTTCCGGATGCTGCAGCACAAATGAAGCGTGTTCATTTCATCATTGACAAAAGTTCTGATTCACAACAAGATGTGAAAAGAAATACGATGATGATACATGTAGGAGAGGTAAAAAGTTTGTTTGATTAAATCAGATGTTCATATTCCTTCGGAACATCGATCTCCATCATCAACATAGCGGAGGCAATTGTTTTTCCTTGAGCATCAAGTTTCAATGAAACGGTTCCTCCGCCCCCCAATGTATTGTTGAGCACGAAATTCACAGCCCACAGATTTGGAATTTCATAGCGTTCAACAATTCCCAATGTTAAACCGGTAAAATACTCCTTCACACGTTCGGTGGTCAATACATCTCGAATGATCGGATACCATTCTTCTTTGAATGCAATCACTCCACAATTAGCGGCATCACCTTTATCACCGCTTCGAGCATGAGCTATTGATGATAATGTTATTTTCATAATTCACCGTTCGATGTTAAATACTGTTGCGATAATTTTCCTATTGGGTGCATGATGCCTGAATTCACATAGATGAATCCCTTGCCAAGTACCCAATGCCATTTTTCCATTTCGAATCGGAATTCGCACATCACAACCAATGATGGATGAAAGAGCATGGGATGTCATGTCATCATCTCCCTCGGCCGTATGTCTGTACAAATCACGATGCATGGGAACAATTCTGTCTAAGACGTCCATCATGTCCAGTGGGACATCCGGATCTGCATCTTCATTGATCGTAATCGCTGCACTGGTATGACACAAAAATAAATCAAGCATTCCAATCTCTACATCTTTCAGCATATCATCTAGTTCGCGACTGATCAAAGAAGTAATGCTGTGCATTCCTCTTTGCTTTGCCGAGATGATGATTGTTTTTTGCATCATGTCAATGTAAATCTCAAACCATCATACGCTAAGAAACAATGATCGGGCAATGTTTTCTCACATTCTTCATGTTTCACTTGATGAGCGATATGCGTGAAATATGTCTTCTTGGCATTGATCATTTTTGCCATCTCACAAGCTTCTTCTATCGTGAAATGCGTTGGATGCTTATGATAGCGCAGAGCATCAAGAATCAATATATCTAGATCTTCCAATTTGGCTATAGAGTCAAGAGGAATATGATTGGTGTCTGTACAATATGCAATCTTTCCAAATCGATATCCATTCACTCGAATATTTCCATGTTTCAGAGGTATTGGCTGAACCTCAATGTCGCCAATTGTGAATGGTTCATCATCGATGATGGTGAATGAAGCACCTGGTACTCCGCCCCCCAATTGTTCAACTTCTCCAAATGCATAGGGAAATGTTTTCCTGATGCTATCATATGTTTGTTGTAAAGCATAGCACTGCAATGGGAGGTCATCATTGAAGAACGTATAAGGTCTGGTATCATCAAAACCACTAATATGATCATAGTGATGGTGAGTATACACAATTGCATCAATGTTCATCACGGAGTGTGTCAGCATTTGCTGCCTGAAATCCGCTGATGTATCAACAACTATAGTTGTTGTTTCTGATTGCACCAATAAGGATGTTCTTAATCTTTTGTCTCTTGGATCTTCGGACAAACATGTATCACATGTACATGCAACACTTGGCACTCCAGTTGAGGTGCCGGTTCCGAGAATCGTTACTTCAAGCATTAGATATGTCGTTCAGCATGATAAGAACTACGCACAAGCGGACCCGACTCAACAATCTTGAATCCTTTGCTTAATCCAATATCACGTAGTGAATCAAATTCACTTGGATGAACAAAGCGATCGACCGGCAAATGATTTTTTGTAGGTTGTAGATATTGTCCTAAAGTAAGAATATCCACTTCAACTTCACGTAAGTCATCCATTACGGTGATGATTTCTTCCATGGTTTCGCCAAGACCGAGCATGATGCCTGTTTTTGTGCGTAAACCTTGTGACTTACATTCCTTCAGAACTGCCAAAGTCCAGGGATATTTTCCTTGTGGACGAACCTTGCGGTATAATCTCGGTACAGTTTCTGTATTGTGATTCAGAATGTCCGGTCTTGCATCAATGACTTTCTGCAAATTTTCCATCTTTCCTTTGAAATCAGGAATCAACACTTCGATACTTACGCCTGGATTCATTTCTCTTGAACGACGAATGGTTTCCGCCCAGATGTCTGCACCGCCATCAGGTCTTTCATCACGATTGACGGAAGTGATTACGGCATGCTTAAGATTCATTTGTTGAATTGCCTCCGCAACATGTAATGGCTCATGTAAATCAACCTCCATGGGTCTACCTGTTTTTACCGCACAGAATCCGCATGAACGTGTACATGTATCGCCAAGTATCATGAAGGTGGCTGTTCCTGCATTCCAGCATTCCGCAATATTCGGACAGCGCGCTTCCTCACATACTGTATGCAATGCTTTTGATCGCATCATGGTTTTGAGTTGTGCATATGTTTCACCACCGGGAGCTTTTACCTTAAGCCATTCGGGACGACGATTCGACGGAAATTCCGTTGGTAAAACCGGTAATTCCAAAATGCCTGTTGTATGTGTTTCGATTGCCATAATGTTATCTAGTAATGAATTACAAATCTACCAAATTGCAATTGAGGATGCACTCAATTCATAGCATTAAAAGGTTGATAATATCCTGAATCCAATAACTTGAATGTTTGAGGATATTCTTTTTCATATGTAGTATTCGGAGATGTACCAGCCGCTACAAACACAGTCCTTGCCGCCATTATATGTAATTCCCCTTTTCTATCTTCACCGGTATGCTCAAACGTCACTGACTCTATCGCTCCATAATTATCAAGATTGCATTCAATCGGTGATAATTCTTCAATGATTGTGATACCTTCTTCCAGTGCTTCATTAACTTCTTCATGATTCAATTTATAAGCAGGTGATTGATTCAGCTTTTTACGATAAATCAATGTCACACCACCCCATTCTTTGAGATAGGGAAGGAAATTAGGTATTTCTCCGCTCAAGCGAGCCTTTGTTCGAACATCATGGATGATATTTCCATGCTCGAAGAAACGCTGCGCGGTAATGCGTTCTTCTTCATCATACATTTCGGTAAAATACGAAGGGTATTCTTCCAACATGGTCTTTGCATGTAGGTAGAACTTCTCGACTTGTATCGGATAATATGCAAGTGTTTCTGTTGCGGTATCGATTGCAGTGAGTCCACCACCAATCACTATGGCCGGTAATGAAACTTGGAGATTTGCCATGGAGTCCATTCTTGCCGCACCTGTCAATTGCAAAGCCATGAGAAAGTCCGAAGCTTTTCGAAGTCCTCTGCTCAAATTGTTTTTCATGCGAATTAACGTTGGTTTACCTGCACCTGTTGCCAAAGCAATATGTGTGAATCCAAGTTGCCATGCATCCTCAATCGTCAAAGTACCACCAAAGCGAACTCCGTCCAGAATCTTGAAATTGTCTCTTCTTTCCAGCAGTAATTGCAAAACTGTAAGGAAGTTCTTATCCCATCGTGAAGTAATGCCATATTCACTCACACCACCGAATCCTGATATGATTCGCTCATCCAATTCTTTTTCAATTGTTGTTTTGAAGGATGGCAGGGGATCATCTTTTTTCAATCCATAGATATCAAGTGCTGACTCAATTTTTAATCCTTCTACCGCAACAACTGCAAAGCCCTCATTCAATAGATAATGTGACAAGGTATAACCTGCAGGTCCCAAACCAATAACCAATACTTTATTTCCATTATAAGGAAGAGCATAAGGTCTTTTTACATTCAATGGATTCCACTGCATAAGTAATGCATATACTTCTAATCCATCATTTAATGAGAGAATATCAGACAAAACCGATGTTTCAATCTTTGGAATATTTACCGGTTCTTGTTTTTGAAAAATGCAACCCTTCATGCAATCATTGCAAATTCGATGTCCTGTTCCTGCACACATGGGATTATCAAGCATCACCATTGCTAATGCGGCTATTGGGTAACCTTCTCTTCGAAGAAAATGCATTTCAGATATTTTTTCATCGAGCGGACAACCCTTTGTCTCAACTCCAAGTGGATTTTTCTTTACGGTTCCATCTTTTTCATGAATGCCTTTGGAACATGAATCTTTTTCACGCTCATGACATATCATGCAATAGTCAACTTGTTTAGTTACTTGTCTTCTTGTACCACGGCGATCCGTCAAGGCAAAACCATCGCGCTTTCTATGATGATGTGCCTCATAGGACACCACGCCATCATTTTCTTGAACAATGGCATGTTCAAGATGATCAAAGTCTAATTTATTTCCTGCAAATTCACTTATCCAATCTGAAATAAGATTGTTTTCTCTCAAAGAAAAATACAATAACTCAGCTTGTTCCAGCTTATCCTTTGCTGAATCACCTTGTTCTGATAGTCTCACGACGATATTTGAAAAATCGAGCTCTCGATCGCCGGTTGATTGCATCTTCAATGCATCAAGTAAGGATGTATATGCTGCTTCTGTATCTTTTATTGCTTCATCGCCTAGTAGCATTCCTCTTCTTCGAATCAATGCTTTTTTTGTGAAGTCTGCTTTGGCTTGAATTACCATTTTCTCTGCATCAAGTGCTTCCTTGATGGTAGACAAACCTTTCTGATCTGAGATGAATGCACTGATATATGCTTCACATACGATTGCCGTATCTATCAATGCTTGTGAGAGAGTTTTTCCGGTTAATGTGCCCTTTTGTAATTCCACATATGTGGGCCATACTTCCGGATATTGTTCCTGCATGAAGCTCAGAAATGCTTTGTGATGATGAGCTGAGCTGAGAGTTTCCTTCATTATCTGCTTTGTATTCTGGATTGAATTGATAAACCTGTACGAATAAAATAGAGGCCATTCGGTGATGAATCCAATAACTTATTCACTTCAGATGATGTCATATGTTTTGCTAACATCACTCCATTGGCATTATAAATATCTGAAAAGATCTCTTGAGCTGTAGCATCTTCCTCAATCGATGATGTGCCTTGTGAGCGATAAACTAGCACGTAGAAGTCTTCTATGGTGATTTGACCAACTCCAAAAGAATTGGGCAATATTGTATGTGATTTTTTTTCATCACATGTAATTCTAAGTGAAGCTCCACCACGATCGGTTAACACTACTGAGTCTGTTCCCGTTCCCAGTGGAAAGTCCCATGAAAATTTCATCCATTTCTTATCGGCTTTCCAAGGAGATACTTGAATCCAAAAGGTATCTACTTTTTGCAATGGTTCCGTATTTCTAATGTCCCGATATGAAAACATGTCCACTTGGCTCGAGAATGAACCATCCTTGTTCATATCCAGAATCGCAACTGCATGGGCACCAGTGATCGGATGCAGGGGAGGGATTTCTTTTTCCCCGAGTGCTGCATCAATACCATCTGTTGCACCCTTTACAAATCCGACGATCACACTTGGTTTATCATTAGATGTATTGTCTTCATAAGTCAAACTGAAGACTTGTGCTTGTACCATGGCCGGAAAAGCGATAAGCAATAGGATCATTGATTTCATGATTATTCCTCCTGATAGAAATATAGGGTAACAGAGACGGACTCTGTTACCCTATAGGATTTCGACAATGATTATGATTATCTGTTAACGATGATTCTCTTTGTGGTTACTGTACCATTGACATTTACAGTCATGGTATATGTACCTGCAGCAAGTTCATCTGTATTGATAGCCATTGTATTACCATTGAATGTTGCAGTCTTTACAGTTGAACCGAACATGTCAACAAGTGCAACATGAACTGTTCCTGTAACTGCTGTACGAACATTAATCAATGAAGAAGCAGGATTTGGATAAACATCAACTGCTGAATTATCATCTTGTTGTTTTGCAAGTCTGATGATTGTTGCATTGTTTACTACCAAATTCTGAGTTGCACTGATTGATCCAAGAACAGCTCCTGTTCTTGCATCGAATGCTGTATATGTACCATTCAAACCTTCAGATGTTAATGTCATTGGGAATGTTACTCCCTGAACACGAATTGTCATGTCATTGCTGTTTGTTGCATATGCATTATTGCTAAAGCGTACATCAAACATGTCTGGAGCGATGACAGGGGGCAATTCAAAACGTGAAGGATTGACAGTACCATTTTCTGAAACGCGAAGTGTATTGCTTCTTCCATCAATGTCAGAGACTGTGATTGAAGCAAGATTGAGATCGCCTGTTGGGTTTGCAACTACTTTAGGTAGTCCGGATCCTTTTACGCGATAGAAACCTTCGCCATAAACTTTGATCCAGTATCCCATTCCGGGTACTACTTCGGAAGTAGCATAGTAGCCACGATCTGTTGTATAACCATACACTTGATCTTTAAGAGCTTCAACTGCACCTGTTGACAATTCATATGAAATGTCATTTACATTTGCACGTGTTGAAGGTGAACCAACTGTGTTCCAACCATTGAAGAGATAAACTCTTTCTGTTGTCTTGCTGAATTCAGGAACTCTTGAACCGATTTGTGTTTGATCGAGATTGTCACCAAACTTCACAAAGTATCCAACACCTGGTTGAAGCACTTGTTTTTGCTGATAAGAACCACTTGCAAATGTATATGGCTCAGTAATTGAGTTCGGGAATACTGCTTTCCAATTTGGATTGGATGGACGCAATGGCAATGACAAGAAGTTCCAGCCTTTTTTCACAACAGGATATGATGCTGATTGTGGCAAGCGATATTCAATCAAGAAAGATTTGATACGTGCATCACGAATTGTGAATGAGCGACCATAATCTCCATCTGGAGTTGCTTCACGCATGTTAACACTGAAAATTCCACCATTCAATGTATCACGGAGATACAAGTCTGCACCTTCCGGGAAGTCACGAATATCCCAGTTGATTACAATTGGGTAATTATTTGCGCCATTTGCATTGAAACGGCAGAGATATACAAGCGTGGTATCTGATGTGAAATCACGAATATCACGTGAACGTGAATCTCTTCTGTAATTTTGTCCACTGAATGCATCCATTTGGATATCACCGAGACCATTAGGTGCTACTTCGATACCATTTGCATCTTTAACCCAAGGTGTGTACCAACGGGCATAGAAACCTGTAGGTGCATTCAATACATCATAAGCATATTCACCAAACAATGAGTCAGGAGCATCTGTTGCTCTGTGACCGGTACCAAATACGAGATTGGTTGAATCACCATTTCCACCGTTCGCTGTACTTGAATTGCTTACTGTAAGCTTAATACCTGGATCTAAACCAAATTCAGGTGTTTTCGGCTTATTATAGCTTCCTGGCTCGACCGGATTGCGAAGGTGAATGAATGTCACACGCAATTTAACCGGAGAAACTTTTGCAGAAGCTGAAGTAACTGTGATATAACCGGTATAGATACCAGCATATTCAGCATCTCCGCCTCTCAATTCGCCAGTTCTTACATAGATTCTGAAACGTATTGGATCTTGAGCTGGCATGATTTGATTACGAGCATCTTTCAAGTTTGGTGGAACAGGACCATTGATACCATTATCAATGAAGTCAATGTCACCATCACGTGTGATACTTCTGATACCAGCTGGAACAAATCCAGGTGCAACTGCTTGGAAAGACAACCAAGGTGAGTCTGAACGAAGATTGATACCTGTAAGACGACTTCTGGCTGTTGAATTCCAGAGAATGATATCTCTAAATGCATCAGTTCCATTTGTAGATGAGTCAATGATAATTGGCTTAGTCATCTCCCACAATGAACCGTCAGCTGCATTTACATCTTGACGAACTTGATCTTGACCATTTCCTTGGAAGTCACGGAAAGAGATTTGAGGAACAGCTCCGATATTAATCCATACCATACCTGGACGGCTTGGATATTCCGGAAGAAGATCCGTTGTCATGCTGATACCACCAAGACCGATAGAATCGCGCTTATCTTTGCGATAAGTTTTATCTCTGTATGGATTATCAGCTGCACTTTCAGAAACCAATGGGAATGGATTCGTAACGCCAACGCGTAAATCATTATAAGTCAAAGAATCATTTGAAATGTACAATGCTGACTTATCTGCGCCATTATATATGGTAGGCTGATTTGTCAATTGAGATTGTGACAATGTCACTTTCATGCGAAGGTACATCAACACTTCATAACTTCCATCAGGAGCAGTTACAGGAAGTGGTTTGGTTGAGCGGCCTGTGATATACATTCTACGGCCATATTTTGTTTCAGCACTTATTGAACCACGGAAATAGACACCGTAACGTGTTTCGTCTGAAACATCATCAAATTCCAATTCAAAACCTTTTGCAAGTGCATTGGTATCTGATCTTTTCGGACCTGTGAATTGTGCTCCAACTGCTTCAAAAACACGACCATCATACATTACTGAAAATGTGAATGAATAGATCGGTCCGCCGCTGAAACGCTTGTCAACGACATTTGCAGAATCATACCAAAGATTCTTCATAAATACTGGTATTAAGACCTCGCGAACGCGATCATCAGCATATCCTAACCAAATTCTACCGTCAGAGTACAAGTTACTATTGTAATTATTGTCTCTGCCTGTGAGACTTAGCACAGGAATATCAGCCTTTTGCAATGACGCTTGACTAAATAGGTTCACTGAACCCATCAATGCAATGCACAAGGACAGAAAAAGAAGAGCCGAGCTGCGTCTCTTACCTCTTGTCGCGGAAGTTTGCATGTGTAACTCCGTTAGATGATACATTAAAAATTATTATTTATTTATTTACTTTCTATGTATTGAATATAATCATTACCAAGTTTTAAGGCCTTTCTTCTGATAGCCTTTGTTGATCCATCGTTCGGGCAATCCGATTCGATGAATCGACCAAGAATATCATAGTAATCCGTACATCGATCTACCTGTACAATTTCTTCTCTCACACTTGAAACTGTATCCGGTTTAGTTCTTCGAAAGAGTTTGATTGTTGTTTCAGCTCCTTCTTTGATTCGAACACAATCACATGATGTGGTTTTGGTTGAAAACTCAATCTTACGTTGAGCTTCTTGCGTTCTGGTTAGCGCCTTACCTTCAACTCTCATTGCAAGATAACCTGCAATTCCTCTATTCTGTTTTGTAAGTACAACCGTTGTTCCGCGAATGGATGCTTGAACATCTCTCACACTGTCAATGACTATTTTTTCGATGAGCAATGAATCACCGGCTAAACAATCAACAAACACTGTGTCATTAGTAGTTGCTTTTCCACAAAACACTTCGCTCTTTATTGAAAATGTTGTTTGTGTATCGAGGTGATTTATTGAATCTCTTAATTCCGAAGGACTCTTTATTTGAATGATTGTATTCACGGTATCATATACTCTATTGAATATCTTTACCGATGAATCCACCTTTACAAATCGTGGTCCTATCCCAAATTCAAAACCTGGATCAAAAAATTCGATTTTGCAGACTGTTGAATCAGGGCATGTGGAGTTAATCCATTCACCTCTTAAGGCAACCAAAGCACCATTACCAACCAAATTACCCGCTTTAAAATTTAAGTATCCAAATACCTTTGCCAATCCTATGGTATCCATACCAAAGAAAAAATTGTTCTGTGGTATCTGGCTACTTATTGTACCGGGTCTCAAACCTGCAGTGATTCGAATTTTCTTATCATCAAATCGAATGTATAAGTCATAAGCCTGCAAGCTGTCGATGCTTTCCAACTTGGTATCAATTGTCAAAGTAAATTCATTTGTGTTTGCACCCAGACAATAATCACTTTCATGTCTGCTATTCAAATCAAATGAAACTGTTCTTGAAATTTGACCCCACATCGCCGTGTTGCTCACTATCAATGTGAGCAACACAGCCATATGTGAGATATATTTCATGCAAATGTATTATCGCTTGATAATGACACTGTTTGCTGTCTTCACACCATGTTTCATGGTAATTGTGTAGACACCTGCAGGTTTACCTGCAAATGCATTCAATGTCAATGTCTCTTGATTGAGTGAGAATGTTCCAATCACACGACCATTTACATCAGATACTGACAATACTCCGCCTTTGAATTCAGCAGGTACTGATACTGTAACTTCTTGATCGAATGGATTTGGATATGTTGCAATAGCACCGGTTACACCGTCCTGTTGCTCAATATTCTCTTTACCAAGTGCAACATCATTTACAATTACTTTCTCAGCTACAAGTTCATCATCTGAATCTATCTTAATAAACGCAATAGGTTCATTGATGTTCAATACTTGTGGAGCTGCAAAGTGTACTGTCTTTGCATCATTGATGATCAAGTCATTGGTATTATTAGCACCAACTTCTGATGACATCACTTTGCCATTGAATGTAATGGAGAATGCAAATGCTTTGTTTGACTTTGCTGTTGCATATACTGGTACAATCTTTCCACCATCATTTGTTGCAACAGGTGCACCAAAAGCTATTGGTGATGAAGGTTTGCCTGCAATTACTTTACCATATGAAGG